>JADZBT010000170.1 GCA_020851915.1 Alphaproteobacteria bacterium
AAGTTGCGGTCCATGTACCAATCGTTGTCCACGGGGTCTTTTTGGGTGGCGAGTGCGTTCATTTCTTTCTCCTTGTTAAGGGGAATCCGGAATCTGGAATCTGCAAATTTTTCCCGAGTTTCAGATTCCCCTTCCCTTATACCATCTCCATGCGCAGCATCACTGGCTTTTCGATGATACGCTCCAATGCGTGAATCGTGTTGAGGGCTCGCTGCATCGCCTCTTCCAGCGTGGCGTGGGTGGTGATGACCACCTGCGCGGGCATGTTGTCCTCATGCGTATGCTGGATGAGCGATTGCACCGAGATTTTCTCGGCGGCGAAGATTTTGGTGATGTCGGCGAGCACGCCCGGCTCGTCGGCCACCGTGAGGCGGATATAGTAGCCGCAACGGTGTTTCTCCATCGGCACGCGCACCGCCTCCGCGAGGTTTGCCGTGCGGAAGGTGAAGGCGGGCCAGCGTTCGCCACGTGCGATGGCGATCAGGTCGCTCACCACCGCCGAGGCCGTGGGACCGCCGCCTGCGCCGCGCCCCTGAAACAGTACACGGCCCACCGCATCGCCTTCGGCCTGTACGGCGTTGAATACGCCCTCCGTCAGGCCCAGCGGCGAGTCGGCGGGAACGAGGCAGGGATGCACGCGCTGCGAGATGCCCTCTTTCGCCTGCGTCGCCACGCCGAGCAGGCGGATGCGGTAGCCGAGTTCGGCGGCATAGGCGATGTCGGCGCGGGTGATGTGGCGGATGCCTTCGATATAGAGCGCGTCGAGGGCGACTTTCGTGCCATAGGCGAGCGAGGCAAGGATGGCGAGCTTGTGCGCCGCGTCAACCCCGTCGATATCGAAGCTGGGGTCGGCCTCGGCATAGCCTTTCGCCTGCGCGTCAGCGAGCACGTCGTCGAACTCGCGGCCTTCTTTCTGCATGGTGGTGAGGATATAGTTGCAGGTGCCGTTCAGGATGCCCGCCACGCGTTTGAAACTGTTAGCGGCAAGCCCCGTGCGCAGGGCCTGCAAGATGGGAATGCCGCCCGCGACCGCCGCCTCGAAGGCGAGCTGCACGCCGTTCTTCTCGGCGAGTGCGGCGAGCGCGACGCCGTGATGCGCGATCAGCGCCTTGTTAGCGGTCACGACATGCTTGCCGTTTTGCAGCGCGGTGGTGACGAGTTCGCGCGCCACGCCTTCCGCGCCGCCGATGGTTTCAACGAGTATATCGACATCGCTGCGCTGCGCCATATCGAGCGCGTTGTCGCACCATGCGATGCCGCTCAGCACCACGTCGCGCGATTTCTGTTTGCTGCGCGCGCTCACCGCCGTCAGTTCGAGCTCGGCGCCCGCGCGTTCGGCCAGCAGGGTCTTGTTGCCTTGCAGCAATTTTGCCACGCCCGTGCCGACCGTGCCGAGCCCGGCGATCCCGATACGCAATGATGACGTCATACGCCTCCCCCGGAACGTACGGGTGCGATTCGGCAAGGAGCTCCGCTCATGCCGCGCTCTCTTTCGATTTACCCGCGTCCTTGTTCAGGAAGGCCTTGATGTTGCGGATGGCCTGACGCAGGCGGTGCTTGTTCTCGACCAGCGCGATGCGCACGAACCCGTCGCCATATTCGCCGAAACCGATGCCGGGCGCGACCGCCACTTCGGCCTCGGTCAGCAGCAGCTTGGAAAATTCGAGCGAGCCCAGCTCGCGGTACGCCTCCGGCAGCGGCGCCCAGATGAACATGCTCGCCTTCGGGCTGGGCACGGGCCAGCCTGCGTCGGCGAGCCCTTTCACCAGCACGTCGCGGCGCTCCCTGTACATGGTGCGGATATCGTCGATATAGTCCTGCGGGCCGTTGAGCGCGGCGGTGGCGGCGGCCTGTATGGGCGTGAAGGTGCCGTAATCGAGATAGGATTTGATGCGTGTGAGCGCGTGGATGAGCGTCTTGTTGCCCGCCGCGAAGCCGACGCGCCAACCCGCCATGGAATAGGTCTTGCTCATCGAGGTGAACTCGATGGCGATATCCTTCGCGCCTTCGACCTGCAGGATCGAGGGCGGCGGCTCGCCGTCGAAATAGATTTCGCAATAGGCGAGGTCGGAGATGATATACACCCCGTGCTCGCGGCAGAGGTTGATGAGCTTTTCGTAGAAGGCGAGGTCCACCACCTCGGCAGTCGGATTGCCGGGATAGTTCACGATGACCGCGACCGGTTTGGGCTGCATATGCCTGATCGCGCGTTCGAGCAGCGTGAGGAAATCCGCCCCTTCCGTCATGGCGAGGTAGCGCACCGACGCGCCCGCGATGACGGGGCCGTAGGCATGGATCGGGTAGCTCGGGTTCGCCGTGACGATAACATCGCTCGGCCCCGTGATCGCCTGAATGAGGTTCGACAGCCCCTCTTTCGAGCCGATGGTCGAGATGATCTCGGTATCGGGGTCGAGCGTCACGCCGAAGCGGCGTTCGTAATATTTCGCCTGTGCGCGGCGCAGGCCCACGATGCCGCGCGACACGGAATAGCCGTGCGCCGTTTCGTCTTGCGCGACGCCGCAGAGTTTCTCGATGACGTGGCGCGGGGGCGCGGAGTCGGGGTTGCCCATGCCGAGATCGATGATGTCACGACCCTCGGCGCGGTATTTGGCCTTCAGCTTATTGACTTCGGCGAAGACATAAGGCGGCAGGCGGCGGATGCGGTAAAATTCTTCCATGGTGCAAAGCAGTAAAGCCTAAAGCGGCGCTCGCTGCAAGGGGCAGGAGGAGGAGATGGAAAGGTTCATTCCGTCCGGTCCTTTTCCCTTTCCTACATCCGGATGCGCTGCAGGTAGCGCGAGCCGGGAAGGTATCCTGCATC
>JADZBT010000171.1 GCA_020851915.1 Alphaproteobacteria bacterium
CAAATATATCGGCGTGGGCGAGAAGCTTTCAGCGCTGGAGGCGTTCCACCCGGAACGCATCGCCTCGCGTATCCTCGACATGGGCGACGTGGTGTCGCTGGTGGAGAAGGCCGTCGAGAGCATCGACAAACAAGAAGCCGAGGACATGGCCAGAAAGCTCCAGCAGGGGCAGTTCGACCTCGACGACCTGTGGTCGCAGCTCAAGAATATGCGGAAAATGGGCGGGCTCGCCAGCATGATGGGCATGCTGCCCGGCATCGGCAAGATCAAACAACAGCTGGGCGACCGGCAGATAGACGAGGGGATCCTCGCCCGTCAGGAGGCGATGCTGTCGTCCATGACCCGGAAAGAGCGCAAAAATCCCGATATTATCAAGGGATCGCGCAAGCGGCGCATCGCGGAGGGGTCGGGCACGTCCATCCCCGAGCTCAACCGCCTGCTCAAGCAGCATAAGCAGATGAGCACAATGATGAAAAAGCTCAAAAAACTGGGCCCCAAGGGCATGGCGCGCATGATGCAGGGGATGATGGGGCAGTAAGGGAGTGGCTAGAGTTTAGAGTCGAGAGTCGCGGAAAGGGTATTTTCACTCGTTACGCGATTCTCGACTCTAAACACTTTTTTCTGGCAAATTCCCAAAATTCTGCTATGTAAGCCCCTCTTCGGCACAAAGTGGCCGGACATAGATATATTGGAAAGAGTAGAGGAAACGCATGGCAACCAAGATTCGCTTGGCACGGGGTGGCGCAAAGAAGCGCCCGTATTATCGTATCGTCGTAACGGACATCCGTTCGCCGCGCGATGGTAAGTTCATCGAGCGCGTAGGCTCGTACAACCCGCTGCTCGCCAAGACCGACCCGAATCGCGTGGTTCTCGACCTCGAGCGTATCAAGCATTGGCTCGGAACTGGCGCGCTGCCGACCGACCGCGTGGCTTCATTCCTGCGTGCCGCAGGCGTGCTGAAGACCAAGCCGGAATATTCCGACAAGAAGCGCGCGACCAAGAAGCCCGGCAAGTTCCGCAAGGATCAGCCGAAAGAAGCTCCGGCGGCTGAAGCAGCTCCCGCAGCGGCAGAAGGCGCGGCAGCGTAATAGTCTTTTCGCGGGGGAGGGGTGATGAGCAACTCCCCGAAGATCTGCGTCGGCGTGATCGCGTCGGCGCATGGCCTCAAGGGTGAGGTCAAGATCCGCAGCTATACGGAATTCCCTGAAGATATAAGCAGCTATGGCCCACTCAGCGATGAGCGGGGCGCGCGCTCGTTCACCATCGCCTCGGTGCGGCTGGCGGGCGAGGGGATGCTGGTCGCGCGCCTGAAAGGCGTCGATGGCCGCACCGAGGCCGAGGCGCTGCGGGGCATCAAGCTCTATGTCAGCCGCGATAAGTTGCCGGACGCGGAAGAGGGTGAATATTACCAGGTGGATCTTATCGGGCTCCGCGCTGAATCGCCGGAGGGCGCGGCGTTGGGGCGGGTGCGCTCGGTGGATAATTATGGCGCCGGCGATATTCTGACCATCGAAACCTCCGCAGGCGGGGAAGTGCTGCTGCTGTTCACGGAGGAATCCGTGCCGGAGGTGGACATCGCCGGCGGGCGCATCGTGCTGGTGCTGCCGGAAGAGGTCGTGGTGGGTGAGAAAGAAGATAATTGACGTCCTCGGGGCAAGCCCGAGGACGTCAGGGAAGGGAGATAATTTATGCCATTGATGTCTTTCACGCTGCTCACGATCTTCCCGGAGATGTTCCCCGGGCCGCTGGGGCATTCGCTGGCGGGCAGGGCGCTGGCGGAGGGCATCTGGGGGCTGGATGTGCTGAATATCCGTGATTTTGCAACGGATAAGCACCACACGGTGGATGACCGCCCCTTCGGTGGTGGGGCCGGAATGGTGATGCGGGCCGATGTGCTGGATGCGGCGCTCACCGCCGCACGGGCGGGGAAAGAAGGCGAAAGGCTGCTGTATATGTCGCCACGCGGCAGGCCGCTCACGCAAAAAGCTGTAAAATCTCTGGTAAATTACAAAAATTTGACTATACTGTGCGGCCGTTTTGAAGGTGTGGACGAGCGCCTTCTGGAAGCACACGGGGCTGAGGAAGTAAGCATCGGCGACTATGTGCTTTCGGGCGGGGAACTGGCTGCGCTGGTGTTAATCGACGCTTGCATTCGGTTGCTTCCCGGTGTAATAGGCGAGCCTCTTGCGCTGGAGGAAGAAAGTTTCGGCGACGCGGGTGAGTATGCGGGGCTTCTGGAGTACCCGCTCTATACGCGCCCGGCGGAATGGAATGGACGGAAAGTCCCGGAGGTGTTGCTTTCGGGGAACCACGAAGAGATTCGCCGCTGGAGGCTCGAAGAGGCCCGGCGCATAACGCAGGAGCGTCGCGAAGATCTGTGGGAACGATATAAGGCTGTGAAGAAAACGTAAGGATAGATGCCATGAATACGCTCGAAAAATTTGAACAGGCGCAGGTAGAGAAGCTGCTCGCGGGTAAGACCATTCCGGAATTCGCTCCCGGTGATACGGTGCGCGTGAATATCCGCATCGTCGAGGGCGACAATGAGCGCGTTCAGGCGTTCGAGGGTATCTGCATCGCACGCAAGAATCGCGGCGTGAACTCGTCCTTCACCGTACGCAAGCTGAGCCATGGCGAAGGCGTGGAGCGCGTGTTCCCGCTGTATTCCCCGCGCGTCGAGAGCATCGAGCTGGTGCGCCGTGGCGACGTCCGCCGCTCCAAGCTGTATTACCTGCGTGGCCTGACCGGCAAAGCGGCACGAATTACCGAGAAGATGGATTTCGAGCGCGGTGAGAGCACTACCACCGCATCGGAGGGCGCGGACGCGAAGATCGAAACCGTCGCGACGCCCAAGAAAAAAGCAGCTGCCGCAGACGCCAAGGCAGAAGATGCTGGTAAGAAGAAACGCGCGAAAGCCTAACACCTCTTACAGTATTGAAATCCCGGGCGGCGGCAGATCGGTACTAGCGTACCCTGCCGCCGTTCTTGTTATAGGAAAATGGAAATTAAAAATTAAAGCATTGCCATACCGGCGCAGGCCGGTATCTCATGTATCCCCAGCGTATATGGAGAGATAAGATCCCGGCCTGCGCCGGGATGGCATTATCAATCTAAAAGGAACCGTAAATGACTCAAGCCAAGACCCTTTACGATAAGATATGGGAAAGCCATCTCGTCGATATAGACGATAACGGTGTGGGGTTGCTCTATATCGACCGCCACATGGTGCATGAGGTTACCAGTCCGCAGGCATTCGAGGGCTTACGCATGGCAGGGCGCAAGGTGCGCCGCCCGGAGGCGACGCTCGCGGTGGCCGACCATAACGTGCCCACCACGCCCGACCGCAAGCAGGGTATCAAGGAAGAAGAATCACGCGTGCAGGTGCAGACGCTGGAGGATAATTGCGCGGAATTCGGCGTGACCTACTTCAAAATGGACGACAAGCGCCAGGGCGTGGTGCATATCGTGGGGCCGGAGCAGGGCTTCACCCAGCCGGGCATGACCATCGTCTGCGGCGACAGCCATACCTCGACGCATGGCGCATTCGGCGCGCTCGCGCACGGTATCGGCACGAGCGAGGTCGAGCACGTGCTGGCCACGCAAACCCTCATCCAGCGCCACTCCAAGAATATGCTCGTGCGCGTGGACGGTGAACTCGCTCCCGGCGTGACCGCGAAGGACGTGGTGCTCGCCATCATCGGCAAGCTCGGCACGGCGGGCGGCACGGGCTATGTCATCGAATATGCAGGCGATGTGATCCGCAACCTCTCGATGGAAGGCCGCATGACGGTCTGCAATATGAGCATCGAGGCGGGCGCGCGTGCCGGACTCATCGCTCCCGACGACGTCACCTTCGCCTACCTCAAGGGCCGCCCGATGGCGCCACAGGGCGCGGATTGGGATAGGGCCGTGGCGTACTGGAAAACCTTTGCCTCCGACAAGGGCGCGAAGTACGACACGGTCATTGAGCTGCACGCGAAGGACATCGTCCCGCAGGTGACCTGGGGCACGAGCCCCGAGGACGTGCTGCCCATCAGCGGCAACGTGCCGAACCCGAAATCCATTGCGGATGAAACCAAACGCAAATCGGTCGAGCGCGCGCTGGACTATATGGGCCTCACGCCCGACATGCCGCTGGAACAGGTGACGATCGACAAGGTGTTCATCGGCTCCTGCACCAACGGGCGCATCGAAGACCTGCGCGCCGCCGCGAAAGTGGCCGAAGGCCGCAAGGTGGCGGGCAATGTGAAACTCGCCATGGTCGTGCCGGGCTCCGGCCTCGTCAAGGAACAGGCCGAGAAGGAAGGACTCGATAAGATATTCCTCGCGGCCGGATTCGAATGGCGCGAGCCGGGCTGCTCGATGTGCCTCGCGATGAATGCCGACAAGCTGGAACCCGGCGAACGCTGCGCCTCGACCTCGAACCGCAATTTCGAGGGACGTCAGGGCCGTGGCGGGCGCACGCACCTCGTTAGCCCCGCGATGGCGGTGGCGGCGGCGGTGACGGGGCATCTGGCGGATGTGCGTAAGTTATAGGATGTTCTCAGTCGTTAGTCCTTTGTCCTTAGACAAGGGAGGCGACGGCAAAGGACTAAGGACAAAGGACTAACGACTATGGAAAAATTCACCACACTCACTGGAATCGCAGCGGCGCTGCCGATCAGCAATGTCGATACGGACATGATCATTCCCAAGCAGTTCCTGAAAACCATCAAGCGCACGGGGCTGTCCAAGGGGCTGTTCTATGAGATGCGTTATGATGTGAACGGCAATAAGATTGCGGATTTCGTGCTGCATCGTGAGCCCTATACCAAGGCGAAAATCCTTATCTCCGGAGAGAATTTTGGGTGTGGTTCGAGCCGCGAGCATGCGCCGTGGGCGTTGCTGGATTTTGGTATCAGTTGCGTTATCGCGCAGAGCTTTGCGGACATCTTTTTCAATAATTGCTTCAAGAATGGCATCCTGCCCATCGCGCTGCCGAAAGAGGACATCGACAAGCTGCTCGACGACGCCTCGCGCGGCGCGAATGCCACCATCACGGTGGATCTGGAGAAGCAGGAGATCAAGGGCCCGGATGGCGGCACGATAAAATTCGACGTGGAGCCGTTCCGCAAGCATTGCCTGCTGAACGGGCTGGACGACATCGCCCTCACGCTGGAGAAAAAAAACAAGATCGATAGTTTTGAGAAAACGCAAAAGGCCGCGCAGTCGTGGCTGTATAACTAAGCACTGACGTCCTCGGGCTTGACCCGAGGATCCAGTCGTGCGGATGGGCTGGGTTCTCGGATCAAGTCCGAGGACGCAAAAATGAAAGGTAATAGAGGGTTTATGACACGTAATATTCTTCTCCTCCCCGGTGATGGTATCGGGACGGAAGTGGTGGCCGAGGCCAAAAAGGTCATCGACTGGTTCAGCGCGCATCGCGGCCTGAACGCGAAGACCGACGAGGCGCTGCTGGGCGGTTGTGCCTATGACGCGACGGGAACCCCGTTCCCCAAGGAAACGCTGGAGAAGGCGCGCAAATCCGATGCGATATTGCTGGGCGCGGTCGGCGGCCCGAAATGGGAGTCGTTGGATTATTCCGTGCGTCCGGAACGCGGGCTGCTGGGTATTCGCAAAGAGTTGCAGTTATTTGCAAACCTGCGCCCGGCACTGTGCTTCGATGCGCTGGCGGATTCCTCGACGCTCAAGCGCGAGGTCATTGCTGGACTCGATATTATGATCGTGCGTGAGCTTACGGGCGACGTATATTTCGGCGAGCCGCGCGGTGTGGAAACGCTGCCCGACGGCACGCGCAAGGGCTATAACACGCTGGTCTATACCTCGCCGGAAGTGCAGCGTATCGCGCGTGTGGCGTTCGAGCTGGCGCGCAAGCGCAATGGCCGCGTCTGCTCGGTGGATAAGGCCAACGTGCTGGAGGCTACGGAGATGTGGCGTCAGGAAGTGCAGAAGATCCATGACGAGGAATATCCCGATACGCAGCTCTCGCATATGTATGTCGATAATGCCTCGATGCAGTTGGTGCGTAATCCCAGGCAGTTCGACGTGATGGTGACGACCAATATGTTCGGCGATATTCTGTCGGATACGGCGTCGATGCTCACCGGTTCGCTTGGAATGCTGCCCTCGGCGTCGCTGGGTGCGAAGCAGGCGGATGGACGTATTCCGTCGCTCTATGAGCCGGTGCATGGCAGTGCGCCGGATATTGCCGGGCAGAACAAGGCGAATCCGCTCGCGACCATCCTGAGCGTCGCCATGATGCTGCGCTATTCCTTCGACCTCGGTAAGGACGCCGACCTGCTGGAAGCAGCGGTACGCAACGTGCTGGCGAAGGGTATCCGCACGGCGGACATCGCGGTGAAAGGCGAGAAGACCGTTACGACCAGCGAAATGGGTGCGGCGGTGCTGAAGACACTGGATGAATTGAACAAGAACGCAAAAGCAGCTTAAGGAAAATACCAATGAGTTACAAAATTGCTGTCGTGGGTGCGACGGGAAATGTCGGGCACGAATTGTTGAGCGTCCTCGCGGAGCGGAAATTCCCCGCGCGCGAAGTGGTGGCGCTGGCGTCGCGGGAGTCGATCGGCAAGGAAGTGAGCTTCGGCGACACGGCGACGCTGAAGGTGCAGGCGCTTGATGATTACGACTTCGCGGGGACGGAGATCGCGCTGTTCTCGCCGGGTGCATCGGTATCGAAGATCCATGCGCCGCGCGCGGCCAAGGCGGGCTGCGTCGTCATCGACAACACCTCACAGTTCCGCATGGATGCCGATATTCCGCTGGTCGTGCCGGAGGTGAACGCCGATGCGTTGAAGAATTACGCGGTGTGTAACATCATCGCCAACCCCAACTGCTCGACCATCCAGATGGTCGTGGCGC
>JADZBT010000172.1 GCA_020851915.1 Alphaproteobacteria bacterium
CCATTGAGCAGGCGGAAACGGAATTCATCGTGCGCGCGAAGGGCTACGTCACCAAAGCGGAAGATCTTGAAAAACTGGTGCTACAGAATATTTACGGCCTGCCCGTGGCGCTGGGCGACGTCGCCCGCATCATCGAGGGGCCGGAGCTGCGGCGTGGTGTTACGGAACTGAACGGGGAGGGCGAAGCGCCTGCGGGTATCGTCATCATGCGACCGGGCAGTAATGCGCTGGATGTGATACGCGCGGTGAAGCAAAAACTCGAAGCCGTGAAGCCGGGCTTGCCGGAGGGCGTCGAGGTCGTGGCGGTCTATGACCGTGCGCCGCTCATCGAAGGTTCGGTGCAGTACCTCTCGCACAAGTTGATCGAAGAAGCCGTGGTCGTGGCGCTGGTCTGTCTTATCTTCCTGCTGCATGTGCGCTCGTCGTTCGTGGCGATCGTCACGCTACCGCTGGGAGTGCTTGCGGCATTCATCGTGATGGCATGGCAGGGCATCACGGCGAATATCATGTCGCTGGGCGGCATCGCCATCGCCATCGGCGCGATGGTGGACGCCTCCATCGTCATGGTGGAGAACGCGCACCGGAAACTCTCGGAGTTGCCGCCGCAGGCGACTGCCGGTGAAAGGCGCGAGGCGCTGGTGCATGCCGCCAAGGAGGTCGGGCCCGGATTGTTCTTCTCGCTGCTCATCATCACCGTGTCGTTCCTGCCGGTGTTCGCGCTGACGGGGCAATCGGCACGGCTGTTCGCGCCGCTGGCCTATACCAAGACCTATGCGATGGCGGCGGCGGCGGCGCTTTCCGTCACCGTCGTGCCGGTGCTGATGTTATGGCTCAT
Source organism: Alphaproteobacteria bacterium (assembly GCA_020851915.1). Lineage (GTDB taxonomy): Bacteria > Pseudomonadota > Alphaproteobacteria > Rickettsiales > RI-342 > JADZBT01. The sequence continues at coordinate 836 of JADZBT010000172.1, forward strand.
ACGCGGGCGCATTCTGCCGGAGGGCCACAATCCGCTGAATCGCTTTTTCATTGCGTTCTATACACCCATGCTTGCGCGCGCGCTGACCTTCAAGCGATTGACGCTGGTGCTGGCGTTAGGCGCGCTGCTCAGTGCGGCATGGCCGCTCATGCGTACCGGTACAGAATTCATGCCGGCGCTGTATGAGGGCGATCTGCTCTATATGCCGACCACGTTGCCGGGAGTCTCCATCACTGCGGCCAAGGAGATATTGCAGATAACCAATCGCCTCATAAAAACAGTACCCGAAGTGGATACCGTGTTCGGAAAGGCAGGGCAAGCCGAGACTGCAACCGATCCTGCACCGGTTTCGATGTTTGAAACATGGGTGCGGCTGAAGCCACGCGAGCAATGGCGGGAAGGCATGACGCCGGAGTTGCTTGTCAAGGAACTGAACGAGGCAACTCAAATACCCGGGCTGGTGAATAGCTGGGCCTATCCCATCAAGACGCGCATCGATATGGTGAGCACGGGTATCCGCACGCCGATCGGCATAAAAATATCGGGGCCGGATCTGGGCGTTATCGGGAATATCGCGGTAGAAGTGGAGCGGGCCGTTAAGAGCGTTCCCGGCACTCGCTCGGCCTTCGCCGACCGTGTGAAGGGAGCGAAGTACCTGACCATCGAACCGGATCGCGTGGCCATGCTGCGCCAGCAGGTGGACATGGGCGCGCTACAGGAAACCATTGCCAGCGCGCTGGGGGGCATGAAACTCGGCGAGTCGGTCGAGGGGCGGGAGCGATATGGCATCATGCTGCGCTACGATAGGCCGTTCCGTGAAACCATAGGGGATGTAAGCGGTCTACTGGTGTCGTCCCCAAACCGGCAACAGATACCGCTCGGCGAGTTGGCGCAGATACGACTGGAGCCGGGCGCGCCGATGATCATCTCCGAGAATGCCCGGCTGAACGGCTGGGTGTATGTGGACATCGCCGGGCGTGACATCGGGGGGTATGTAGCCGATGCACAGAAGGCGGTGGCGGAAAAAGTGAAGCTTCCTTCCGGCTATTCCATCGGATGGTCGGGGCAGTTCGAGCAGATGCAGGAGGCGCGGGCGCGGCTCAACATCGCCATCCCTGCGGTCATCGGTATTATCTTTACGCTGCTGGTGATGCATTTCGGGCGGATAGATCGTACGCTGATGGTGATGCTCTCACTGCCGTTCGGGCTTATTGGCGGCGCATGGGCGCTGTATCTTTCGGGGTATAATTTCTCGGTGGCTGCGGCAGTGGGATTCATCGCACTGGCGGGTATCGCCGTAGAAACCGCAGTGGTGATGCTTATCTACCTCGATCAGCAGGTGCGGATTCATCCGCCGCGCAACCTGAAGGAGTTGTCGGATGCAGTGATGCACGGCGCGGTGCTGCGCGTGCGGCCCAAGCTGATGACCGTATCCGTCATCATCGCGGGGCTGTTGCCGGTGTTCCTCACGGACGGCCTGGGTGCAGACGTCATGCGGCGTATCGCCCTGCCGATGGTGGGGGGGATGGTCAGCACGACGCTGCTCACGCTGATTGTGATCCCCGTGGTCTATTACCTGTGGGAATCCAGACAATTCGATAAGAAATAAGGGGTATTTCTTCTTCTGGAATTATATTAGATATTGATGGTGTTTCTATCCTCTCCTATAGTGCGCCCCATATTTATGGGCATGCAAATTGCCCGCAAAGAGGCCATGGATGGAAACACTGCTTGCACATTGCGTGAACGCATTCGCCGAGCACGGGGCACTGCTCCCGGCGTTCTTTCTGGCGGGATTGACGGGCGGCTTCACGCATTGCCTCGCCATGTGCGGGCCGTTCGTGGCCTGCGAGCGCATGTGCGGTTCCAGAGCCTGCGCCGGCAGCGGCGAAAAACTCCGTGGCGCGGTGGCTATCCCTTATCACGCAGGACGGATGACCACCTACGGGGCGCTTGGGTTCGGTGCGGCGCTGTTGTCGAAACAGGTGGCCGCCTATAGCTGGTGGCCGTGGCTGGCGGCGGCGATGCTGGCGGGGGCGGGGATACTGTTCCTCATCAGTTGCGCGAATGCCTGCCGTCATGAGGCGGGCCACTCGCCTTTATTCAGGCTTACCTATGCGCGCGGCGTCTTGCTGGGGTTTATGCCCTGCGGGTTGCTCTATGCCGCGCTGATGGTCGCCGCGACACTTGTCAATCCATGGAGCGGTATGCTGGCCATGTGGCTGTTCACTCTGGGCACGATGCCGGCGTTATTGATAGTGAGCGGCGGCGCAGAACTTTTTACCCGTCGGTGGCGGCAGGCGATGCAAACGCTGGGTCGTGCGATGATGGCATTTAACGGGCTGTCACTACTGGTGATGGCTGCAAGGACAGTGAGGTAACGCTATGCAACAAGCCCTACGAACACCGCCGGTGTATAACGACGATATTGTAAAATTATTCACGCTCGCCTCATTATTCTGGGGTGCGGTAGGGATGCTGGTGGGGCTGGTCATTGCCTTGCAGCTGGCATTCCCGGAATTGAATTTCGGTGAGTATCTCACCTTCGGGCGTCTGCGTCCAGTGCACACGTCGGGCGTAGTATTCGCGTTCGGCGGCAACGTGCTGTTCGCCACGTCCTACTTCGTCGTGCAGCGCACCTGCCGCACGCGGCTATGGGGCGATACGCTCGCCTTCTTCACCTTCTGGGGATATCAGGCATTCATCGTGATAGCGGCGCTGGGCTATGTGCTGGGTATCACGCAGGGCAAGGAATACGCCGAGCCGGAATGGTATGCCGACCTGTGGCTTACCGTGGTGTGGGTCGCTTATCTGCTGGTCTTTATGATGACCCTCAAGAACCGCGAGGAACCGCATATCTATGTGGCCAACTGGTTCTTCATGGCGTTCATCGTCACGGTCGCGGTGTTGCATCTGGTGAACGGCGCGAGCATTCCGCTTTCCATTACGGACGCCAAGAGCGTGCCGGTGTGGGGTGGTGTGCAGAGTGCACTCATTCAATGGTGGTACGGCCATAACGCGGTAGGATTCTTCCTCACCGCAGGCTTCCTCGGCATGATGTATTACTTCGTGCCTAAACGTGCGGATCGTCCGGTATATTCCTATCGCCTGTCTATCCTGCATTTCTGGTCGCTGATCTTCATTTACATCTGGGCGGGGCCGCACCATCTGCACTACACGGCGTTGCCGGACTGGGCGCAGACGCTGGGCATGACCTTCTCCATCATGCTGTGGATGCCGAGCTGGGGCGGTATGATCAACGGCGCGATGACGCTCTCCGGCGCATGGCATAAGCTCCGCGATGATGCGGTGTTACAGTTTATGATCGTCGCCCTCGCATTCTACGGCATGAGCACCTTCGAGGGGCCGCTGATGTCCATCAAGTCGGTGAACTCACTGTCGCATTACACCGACTGGACCATCGGCCACGTGCATTCCGGCGCACTCGGATGGGTGGCATTCATCAGCTTCGGCTGCCTCTATCACCTCGTGCCGGTATTATGGAAGCGCAAGGAGCTCTATTCCATGCGGTTGGTGAGTACCCATCTGTGGATCGCCACCATCGGCATCGTGCTCTACATCACCGCGATGTGGGTGGCGGGCATCATGCAGGGCCTGATGTGGCGTGCCTATGACAGCATGGGCTTCCTCGAATATTCCGTCGTGGAGACGGTAGAGGCCATGCATCCGTACTACCTGATACGCGCACTCGGTGGGGCCCTTTACCTCGTCGGTATGCTTATCATGCTCTACAACTGCTGGAAGACGATAACGGGTTGCACGCAGACCTGCGGCGCGTGCGACTGCACCACCAAGGAGGGCGCATATGCTTGACGGCCATAAGAAAATAGAACGCAACTCCTTCCTGC
>JADZBT010000173.1 GCA_020851915.1 Alphaproteobacteria bacterium
CCGTAGGGGTGGTGACAGTCCGGCGAAAACCCGTGTATAGTTATACGTCATCCTGCGGCGTGACCGCAGGATCTCTCTCCGCCGGGGCATGAGATCCCCGCCTGCGCGGGGATGACGTCTGTGGAATGAGAGGTATAGAAAAGCGCGCGCAATGTCTACAGGCTCTACGGACATATCAGGCGATCCCGAACGGCTTTCCCACGATGAAACAGCGCGTGGGCTACAGCTGGTCGTGCGCGAGGGCATTGCCAGCCAGACCATGGAGTCGCTCACCAAGGGCGTGTTCCTCATCGCGCTGGCGTTGCAGCTCGACGCTTCCAACTTCGTCATCGGCTTGCTGGGCGCTATCCCGTTCCTCTCCAACCTGTTCCAGATACCCGCCGTGCTGATGGTCGAGCGCCTGCGCGACCGGCGGAAGATCGTCATGCGCGCGCATCTTGCCGCGCGCGCCTTCCTGCTGCCGGTGGCCGCCGCCCCGCTGCTGTTCGAGCCGAAGATAGCGCTGGCGGTCATCATCGTCGCGGTGGCGGTGCGCTACTCCATCGGCGCGATGGCGGGGTGCGCGTGGAACTCCTGGATGCGCGACCTTGTGCCCAAGATCATCCTCGGCAAATTCTTCGGGCGGCGGCTGTTCTATTCCACCACCGTGGCGGCGTTCGTGGGGCTGGCCGCCGGGTTCTTCCTCGACTGGTGGGAGCTGATGTACCCCGAGGAACGCTTCGCCGGGTTCGCCCTGCTGTTCGCCGGCGGATGCGTGGTGGGCATCTCGGCGGCTTTCATCGTGCGGTTCATTCCGCATCCGAAAATGAAATCGCCGGAGGCGCAGCATTATGACGCCGCCAACTTCTCCCTCGCCTTCATGCGTGCGCCGCTCGGTGACCCCAATTTCCGCTCGCTCATCGGCTTCCTGATGATGTGGAACTTCGCGGTCAACCTCGCCTCGCCCTTTTTCGCGGTGTATATGCTCAAAACGCTGGGCTACAGCATGACCTTCGTGGTGTCCATCACCCTGATGAGCCAGCTGCTCAACGCCTTCTCGCTCCAGATGTGGGGAAAATACGCCGACGCCTTCAGTCAGAAAGCGGTGCTGGGTGTCTGCGGGTCGTTGTTCATCTTCTGCATCTTCGGCTGGACCTTTACGACATTTCCCGAGCGGCATTTTCTCACCACGCCGCTGCTCATCTTTTTGCATTTCATCATGGGGATCTCCATCTCGGGCATGAACCTCACCACCTCCAACATGGCCTTCAAGCTCACCCCCAGCAGCAAGGCGACGCCCTATCTCGCCATGAATACGGTGCTTACCTCGCTGGCGGCCGGTGTCGCGCCGCTGTTCGGCGGATTCTTCGCCGACTTCGTGCAGGACAAGACCCTCTCGCTCGATCTGCACTGGAAAACGGCGGAGTTGAGCCTCTACCTTCCCACCATCATCATCAGCGGATGGGATTTCTTCTTCCTGCTCGCCACGCTGGTCGGGCTTTATGCCCTGCGACGCCTTGCGAAGGTGCGGGAGGACGGCGAACAGGGCGATACCCGGGCCTTCCTCCAGCGCGAAATATTGCTGGACACCGGCAAAGTGCTGCGCTCGCTCTCGACCGTAGACGGCCTGCGCGACCTCACCATGGCGCCGATGGCGATGATGATCAACATGGTGAAAAACCCGCTCCGCAAAGACCGGGATGTGCCGTCGGATCATCCGCTGGCCAAGGATGCCAGCATCGAATCGGAGTAGAGATGCCGAATTATGGGTTGCCATGAGCCCGCCGGGCGGTTAGGGTGCGGGGTTGTTTGCCGCAAAAGGCGAGATAAGAACAGGGGAACAAGGGGATAAGGGGTTATGGCAGGCGCATCTACCGCAGAGTGGAAATGCATGGGGCTCAGCATGTGGCAGCAGGTGGTGCTGGGGCTGGTGCTGGGTGTCGCCGTCGGCATGCTGGCCGGGGCGGACGCCGAGCCGCTCAAGGTGCTGGGAACCATCTTCTTCAAGCTCATCAAAATGGTCGTCGCGCCGCTGATATTCTTCGCGCTCATCGCGGGCATCACCAGCCTCACCGAGGCCCACCACTTCAAAGGCATCGCGCTCAAGGGTGTGAGCGCCTACCTCGCCACCGCCACCATGGCCGTGGCGCTGGGACTACTGCTCGGCTACCTGTTCGAGCCGGGCGTGGGCGTTCCGCCGCCGCCAGCGGATGCGGCATCGCCGCTGCCGGGCGCAGGCGCGCCGCCGCCCAGTATCGGGGAATTCCTGCTCGGGCTGATCCCGTCCAACATCGTCCATGCCATGGCCGACGATATGTTCCTGCAGGTGGTGATCTTCGCCATCTTCACCGGCGTGGTGATGAACAATATCCGTGGTAACACCGCGAAGGTGAAAGAACTCAATCAGGAGATGGCGCATATCGTCTTCAAGATGATCGAGTGGATCGTGCGTACCGCGCCGCTCGCGGTGTTCGGCTTCGTGGCCTCGATGGTCGGCACGACCGGCCTGGACGTTCTCGAAAGCCTGATGAAGCTCGTCGGTCTGGTCATCTTCGCCTGCGTGCTGCAATACCTGTTCTTCGGCGTGCTCATTGCCGTATTCGGCCGTATGTCGCCGATGCCCTTCTATCGCAAGATGCTCACCACCCAGACCATGGCCTTCTCCACCAGCAGCAGCAAGGCGACGCTCACTCCCGCGATGCGCGAGTTGCAGGACAAAATGGGCGTATCGATGAGCTCGTCCAACTTCATGATGCCGCTGGGCGCCTGCATCAACATGGACGGCACGGCCATTTATCTGGGTATCTGCGCGATGTTCTTCTCGCAGATGTACGGCGTGCCGCTCGACGCGCATGATTACGTTACGTTGATGCTCACCTGCACGCTGGGCTCGATTGGTGCGGCGGGGATACCCAGCGGCTCCATCATCTTCATGGGCATGGTGCTCGCCTCCGTTGGCATCCCGATGGAGGGAATCGCGGTCATCCTCGGCGTCGATCGTATCCTCGACATGTTCCGTACCACGGTGAACATCACCGGCGATGCGGCTATCACGCTTATCGTCGATCGCAGCGAGAAGCAGCTCGATATGAAGATATATAAAAGTTAGTGGTCAGTGGCCAGTGGCCAGTGGTCAGAGAATCCTTCTGACCGCTGAATACTGGCCCCTGATCCCTTCTAAAAGGGATATGCTTTCCACATGACAGCCCACAAAGCCATACTCATCCTCGGGATGCACCGCAGCGGCACGTCGATGCTCACGCGCGTCTGCAACCTGCTGGGCGCGGAGCTGGGCGAGCACCTCCTGCCGCCCATGGCGGGGAATAATGATGCGGGTTTCTGGGAAAATGCCGACATCGTGGCGCTGCATGACGAGCTGCTGGCGCGCATGGATCGCATCTGGAGCAGTACCCATCCGCTGCCTGCCGAGTGGTGGGAATCGAAGAAGATCGCGCCGTTGCGCGAGAAGCTCTCGCGATTGCTCGCGGATGAATTCGGCAATGCTGCCCTCTGGTGCGTGAAGGATCCGCGCCTCTGCCGCCTGTTGCCGCTGTGGCAGGCGATATTGAAGGAACAAGGCGTAGAGCCTGCCTATGTGCATATCATCCGCCATCCCGCCGAGGTCGCGGCGTCGCTCAAAGAGCGCGATGGCATCGAGGCTGAGCAGTCCATGCTGCTGTGGCTCCAGCATGTGGTCGAGGCCGAAGAGGCGACCCGTTCCGGGCCGCGCCTGTTCGTGTCCTATGATGCCGTGCTCGATGACTGGAAGCAGGTCGTTTCCCGCATCGGTAAGGCATTCGATATACGCTGGCCCGTGACGCCCGCCAAGGCCGAGGCCGAGATCACTGCGTTCCTCAACCCGTCGCTGCGGCATCATGAAACGGGAAAGAAGGCCAAGCGTGCAGCGATGCTGCCCTGGGTGGAGGAAGCCTACGATGCTATCTCCGGCATGCCCGAAGCAGGCGAAGGCGACGCTTTCCGTGCGACGCTCGCCACGCTGTCGGCGCGGCTTGCCGAGGCCGAGATCAACCTCGCCGCCTGGTGGATGGCGCATCTCTCCGCCAGCGAGGCGCTCGCCGAGATGCGGCAGGCGCATGGCGCGCTTTCCGCGCAGCATCACGAAACCAATCTGCGCCATGCCGAAGCGCTCGATGCGCTCGCCGACGCGCGCCACCGGCTGATCGAAACCACCGACCGCCTCAACGCCATCGCGCGCGAATCCATCACCAAAGAGCGCCAGATGCAGCAGATGAACGAGCAGCTGCGCGACATCACCACGTCGCTTACCTGGCGCTGGGCGTCGAAATTGCGTTTCACGGAACGCTTTGTCGAGGCGCTGTTCACCCTGTTCCTGCGGACGCCGGTGGCGTTCGAGGTCGTGGCGGAGATCCCCGACGGCGCGCGTACCGCCTTCGAGCTGCATCCCAAGGCGGGGCGCTTCCCGTCGCGCTGGGTGGAGCTGGCGGCGACGCTCGCGCCGGGTACGGGCGAAGCCTACCCGACGCTGGCGATCGACGACAGCCTGCACTCGCGCGAGGGAACAAAGATCGCGCTGCCCGTCATGGCGGGAAACCGTATCCACCGCATCCTGCGCCTGCCCGATTTCGTGCAGGCGGCGCGGCTCTATACCCAGAACGGCGCGCGGCCCGCGCGCATGACCTGGACGCCGATCACCCGCAGCGAGGCGCTGGTGCGCCTGTTCGCGCCGCGCATCAAGGCCAAGCTCTCGCAGCCGGGGCAGGCGATGGCGGCGCTCAACCGCCTCATCGACGTAACGCGCCAGCATGGGCTCTATGGGCTCAAGACCCAGCTCCGCACCACCGTGCTCACCCTCACCGGTGCACAGCATCAGGCACAGGATCCCGCCCAGTGGTTTGAACATTATCGCCTGGATGATGCAGCTCTGTCCCGGATGCGGAATAAATCGTGGCCGTCCAATGCGCCGGTATTTACGCTGCTGCTGCCGGTATCGGGCGCGGCCGAGGCGCGCATGCAGGAATCGATCGAGAGCCTGCGTCACCAGATATACGGCCATTGGGAATTGCTGCTGGTGTGCGGGCACGATGCGCCGGATGGCGTGCGGCAACTCGCCGAACGCTATGCCCATCAGGAATCGCGCGTGCATCTGGTCGAGAACGGCGGTAAGGGCGACGAGGATGCCCGTGCCGCGCGGGGACTGGCACTTGCCATGAAGCAGGCGCAGGGGGATTACGTCCAGATACTCACGCCGGGCGATGTGCTGGAGCCGCAGGCGCTGTTCCGCTACGCGGCGGCGATCTCTCAACAGCCCGTTGATCTGTTGTATGCCGATGAGGCAATCACCGGCGAGAGCAGCGGCGACGTCCGCGATATCATCGCGCGCGCGCGCTTCTCCTACGACCATTTTCTCTGCTATCCTGCGATGATCGGGCCGGTGATGCTCCGGCGGGCGCTTGCGGAAGAGGTGGGCGGCATCGACCCCGCGCTCGCCCCCGCGCATGTGACCGATCTCCTGCTCCGGGTGCTGGAATGCGAGGGGCAGGTGACACACATCCCTGACATACTGCTGCGCCGCCACCGCAGGCTGCCGCCGCGCGATACCGCGAGCGCGCAGCGCGAAACCGAACAGACCCGCAAGGCGATCGCGCAGCATCTTGCGCGTATCGACGTCAAGGCGACGGTCGAGAATGGACGGGCGCATGGATTCTATGACGTGCGCTACCGGCGTCCGGCGGCGGCCAAGGTCGCTATCGTCATCCCCACCAAGAACCGCGTCGAACTGTTGCGCCCCTGCATCGAGAGCCTCGCGCGTACGGTGGATCCCAAGATCGCCGATATTTACGTGCTCGACCATGACTCGCAGGAAGCGCCCACCCGCGCCTATCTGGATGAGATCAGCGCCACGCATACGGTCATTCCGTATCAGGGCATTTTCAATTTCTCGGCCATCAACAACCACGCTATCCGCGCCATTAAAAAACCCTATAGCCACTACCTGCTGCTCAATAATGACATCGAGGCGCTGGAGCCGGGCTGGCTGGAGCATATGCTGCAACTCTGCGCGCGCCCCGATGTCGGCGTGGTGGGGGCGGTGCTCTATTACCCCATCCGCACCATCCAGCATGCGGGCGTTATCGTGGGGCTTTACGGCGGCGCCGAGCACGCGCATAAGGGCGACCTGCCGCAGAATGCGGAGGGCATCCCCAATCCCGGTTATAACGGCTCGCTGCTGGCTACCCGCGACTACAGCGCGGTGACGGCGGCCTGCCTGCTCATCAAATCCGAGATATTCCACAAGCTGAACGGCATGGACGAAACACTCGCGGTCGGCTTCGGCGACGTGGATCTCTGCCTGCGCGCGGAGGCGATGGGCTACAAGGTGCTGCTCGACGCGCAGGCCGTGCTGCTGCATTACGAATCGGTAAGCCGTGGCAAATCCGAGGGCGCGCAGGCGGTCGATCCGCATCCCGAGGACAGCCGCCGCTATATCGCGCGTTACAAGACGCTCATCGAACAGGGCGATCCCTATTACAGCCCGCTGCTCGCGGCGCATTCCAACCGCTTCGAGCCCAACCCGTTCGCGCGCGCGCAGGAGCAGGTCGTGCCGCGTACGGCACGGGTGCGCCTGCCCTGCCACGGCCCGGAAGGACGCCTTCCCGCACAGGACGCTGCCTGATTTCGCCCTTGATTTTTGGGGGCAGGCGGCCCATTGTCGGGCTCAATACAAATAGAAACAGGATACAAACCCATGGCACTTCCCATCGATCGCAGCCGCCTTCAGCGTGTCACCGGCGGGGATGCCGCGCTGGAGACCGAGATGTTCCAGTTCTACCGCGAAACGGCGGAACGCTGCATGGAAACCATGGAGAGCTATTGCGTCAGCGGAGGCGATATGTGGGCGTCGGGCGTACGGGAGCTGGGGAGTGCTTCCACCAACCTTGGGGCGGTAGAGATGAAAGAGCTCTGCGCGCGCGCCGGATCACTTCAGACCCAAGAGGAGCGCGCCAAATTGCTGGAAGATCTCCAGCGCGCCTATACTCGCCTGCTACCGTTCTTCAATAGCGTGCCCGGCAGCAGTAGCTGACGAATATGCTCCCCCAGCACTATAACGAAACGCTTGCCGAGGCCCTGCCGGTGCTGGGGATCAGCGCGGCGATGGTGGGGCTTACCTGCCTGATGTATTACGAGCTTACCCGCGTGGTGTGGGATTTTCTCCCGCGACTGCGGCTGCCCGCCCGCCTGCGCGTGCTGGTGGTGGTGGGGAGCATTTTTGCCGGCCATACGCTGGCCGTGTGGATATATGGCTGCGTCTACTGGCTGGTGGAGCACTACACAGGACTCGGCTGGCTCGATCAGGCGAGGAACATCAGCTTTATGAGCGCGGTGTATTTCTCCGCCGCCACCTATTCCTCGCTGGGCTATGGCGACCTCGTGCCGACCGGCCCCATCCGGCTGCTCGCCAGCGTGCAGGTGCTCAACGGGCTGGTGCTTATCGGCTGGTCGGTATCGTTCACTTATCTCAGCATGGAGAAATTCTGGGATCTGCACCGGAAGAAGTGATTAGAGTCTAGAGTCCGGAGTTCAGTAGCGCTACGGAGCTCTGGCTCTTAATCCCGGATTCTCACTACTTCACATCACGCCAGACGATACCCTTGGCGATGTAGAGGAACACCGACATCACCAGCAGGAAGCCCAGCACCTTGAGGCCCATCGCCTTGCGATGCTCCATCTCCGGTTCTGCCGCCCATTGCATGAACACCACTACGTCGCGCGCCATCTGGTCGATGGTGGCTGCTGTGCCGTCCTGATAGGTCACGCGATCATCCGTGAGCGGTGCAGGCATGGCGATCTGGTGGCCGGGGAAATACGGGTTGTAATTCATACCCTCGGCCAGCGTCACGTCGTGGGGCGCTTCCCCGTACCCGGTGAGCAGCGAATAGACGTAATTCGCGCCGTCGTGGCGCGATTTGATGATGAGATCGAGATCGGGCGGGTAGGCGCCATTGTTCGATGCGCGTGCGGCCTCCTGATTGGCGAAGGGCGCGGCGAAGCGATCAGACGGGCGCGCGGGGCGCTCGAACATCTCGCCTGCATCGTTGGGGCCGTCCGCTACGTTGGCCTCAGCGGCGATCGCCTTGATCTCCTCTTCGGAGAAACCGATGTCGGCGAGCTGTCGATAGGCGACGCGGTGCAGCGAATGGCAACTCGCGCACACTTCCTTATAGACCTGAAACCCACGCTGTGCGGCCTGACGATCCACCGTGCCCGTCATGCCGTCGAACGGCCAGTGCAGCTGCTTGGGGTGCTCCGCCTCGGCGGCGAACGCCGTACCGCTTGCCAGCAGCATCGCTGCACCCACTACGCTTCCGAATACTCGTTTCATGCGTTCCGATCCTTATTTCTTACAGGAAGCCGCGATGCTCTCGGGCTCTTTGCAGGGAGTTTCCTTGCGTCCCACCACCGGCATCAGCACGAGGAAGTAGGCGAAGTAGTAGAGGGTGGCGGCCTGCCCGATCAGGATGAAGATGCCTTCCGCCGGCTTGCCACCGATGTACCAGAGCAGTACGCAATCCGCGAGGAAACCCCAGAAGAACCATTTCATCACCGGGCGGTAGCTCATGCTCTTTACCCGAGACTTATCGAGCCACGGCAACGCAAACAGCACCAGGATCGAGCCGAACATGGCGAGTACGCCCAGCAGCTTGTCCGGAACCGCGCGCAGGATGGCGTAGAAGGGCAGGAAGTACCATTCCGGCACGATGTGCGCGGGGGTAACCATCGGGTCGGCCGGGATGTAGTTGTCGGGATGTCCCAGCGCGTTGGGCGCGAAGAACACGAAATAGAAGAACAGCAGGAAGAACACGCCGAACCCGAAGAAATCCTTGATGGTATAGTAAGGATGGAACGGGATGGTGTCCTTCTTGTCCTTCACCTCGACGCCGGTCGGGTTGTTGGAGCCGTGCGTATGCAGCGCCCAGAGGTGCAGGAACACCACGCCGAATATCACGAAAGGCAGCAGGTAATGCAGGCTGAAGAAGCGGTTGAGCGTGGGGTTATCGACCGAGAAACCACCCCACAACCAGGTGACGATGCTCTCGCCCACCACCGGGATGGCGGAGAAGAGGTTGGTGATGACCGTCGCTCCCCAGAAGCTCATCTGGCCCCATGGCAACACATAGCCCATGAAGGCGGTGGCCATCATGGTGAGCAGGATGAGGATGCCCATCCACCACAGCAATTCACGCGGTGCTTTGTACGAGCCGTAGTACAGGCCACGGAAAATGTGGATATAGACCGCCACGAAGAACATCGAGGCGCCGGTGGCGTGGGTATAGCGGATGAGCCAGCCGTAATTCACATTACGCATGATGTTCTCGACGCTTTCGAAGGCGTGATCCACGTGCGGGGTGTAATGCATAGCCAGCACGATGCCGGTGACGATCTGGATGACCAGGCAGATGCCCGCGATGGAGCCGAAGTTCCACAGGTAGTTCAGGTTCTTGGGCGCGCGATACTCACGCTGATGCTCCAGGAACGTGAAGATCGGCATGCGGTAATCGATCCACGCTTTGATTTTTTTAATGCACATGGGGAGTTATCCTTACCCGATTTTGATGGTCGTATCGCCGGTGAACTCATAGGGTGGCACGAGCAGGTTGGCCGGAGCCGGGCCCTTGCGGATGCGTCCCGACGTGTCGTAATGCGAGCCGTGGCAGGGGCAGAACCAGCCGCCGAAATCGCCCTTCTCGCCGATCGGCACGCAGCCCAGATGGGTGCATACGCCGACCAGTATCAGCCATTCGGCCTTGTCTTTTTTCACGCGATCGGCGTCGGCTTGCGGGTCGGGCAACTCGCCCATATCGACCTTCTCTGCCGCCGCGATCTCGTCCGGCGTGCGATGGCGGATGAAGACCGGCTTGCCGCGCCATTTCACCTTGATGCTCTGGCCGACCGCGACGCCTGAAAGATCCACCTCGGTGGAGGACAGCGCCAATACGTCGGCGGAAGGGTTCATGCTGTTGATGAGCGGCCACACGGCGGCCGCGCCGCCCACGGCGGTCATCGCGCTCGCGGTCAGCACCATGAAATCGCGCCGGGTTTCGCCGTCTTTGGAGGAGTTGTCTGCTGCCATGTCTGCTGCCTTGTTAGAAGCTATTGTATCCGTTTAGCGTTTGACATACGGGCTGAATTTGCGCCTCAGCATCCGTAACCCGCTACGAAAGTCACCGCTAAATATGCCGGATGCCCCCTCACGCGCAAGGGGAATTTTAGAACGGCTGTAAATACGACCGGTTATTTGAGAGAAGGGGAGGAAATTTTCTCACACTACGTGTAGGCTTGCGGCGGAAGGGAGGGGGCTTAAAGCCCCAGTGCTCCCGTAGCTTTCGTTATGCTTGCCGCATGCGAGGTGGCCGCCGCGCCGATGGCTTTGGCCACACCGGGCTCCTTCACGAAATCCGCGAACTTCACGTGATGCACCATGTCCTTGTGGATGAGGATGTCGCGGGAGAGATGCTCTCCGGATTCGGGATATTTTATCTGCCCGGCCCACTGTGGTAGCATGCCGTCGGCCTGTTGCAGTTTTTCCACCAGCCCCGCGCCAATCGATTGGTTCTTCCCGAGCGTGACCCGGTAATAATCCCGCGCGTCTTCCGTCACGGCGGAAGGGTTGGGCGGAGTGACGGGGCATCCCTCGAACGCCTCACCCAAGGCCGCGCACCCTGCGGCCATCACCTCCATGATCTCGAGCAGGTATTCGTGCATCTGGGGGAGGCGGCCCGCATAGGTCGCCCAGCGGTGTTCATCTCCGGAATGATGATGCCAGTGATCCTCCGCGTCCACGGTGAATATACCCAGCGTTTTCCATGTATCAAAGATGCGGTTCATCGCCTGATGGGGTGGGACGATCTCTTTTTCTTTCCCGTATGTTTCAAGCAACTCCGCAACAATCTTTTCATTGTTCAGCACGGCGGCTAGTTGCTCGATGGTCAGCGTGTCTATCAGGTGACTCTGATTTACAAGACTGAGCACGGAGGAGCGGTGTGGCTCAACCAGTACCTTGAAGCCGGACCTTCCTTCCGCGTGGGAGACCTCATATACCGAGGTCGCGTCCACCACGGTGGTGTCCGCAAGCCGGGTGAGCAGCGCCACGGCGTCCTCCGGCGTGGCGGCATTGAAGGGCGGCCGGGCGATGGAGGTGACGTGATTATCCCAGAACTGGGGTTGCAGATCCTGCTCCAGCTGCAGGGTCGCCAGTTGACGGGGCGACAGGTTGTAGGTGATGCGCTCCAGCCGGTTGAGCATCTCGTCCTGCGTCAGGTCGAACTGGGGGTTGATCTCTCTTGCTTTCCGGCAGAGTTCCCGAATCGTTCTTCGGGTGTCTTTAGGAAGCACGTCCGGAGCGCGCACGGCGGAAGGAAGCTGTACTATTGCCTGTATTCCTTCCCGCAGCATATCCATGCCGGGGGCGTTCGCGCTGAAATCCATTCCCTTGAAGCTCTGCCATTCGATGGGATAATGTTCCCAATCCTTTAGGCGCGGGGCGATTTCTTCCATGACGCGGTTCGAGGCGACCATCAGGAGTTCAGGGACGGCGGAAGACGTACCAAATTGGTGTGAAAGGCCGTCCAGATTGAATCCGAGAGGATGGATGCTGTCATGGGCATTTCTCAGGCGGGCCTCTGCAAGCATGGCGTAGTCCCGGCCGCGCAGTGGCATCCGTTCCAGACGATCGAGCGGCTGCCAGGAGTTCCACAGGCTATCGCGTAATGCAGAGAACAAGGTGTCCAGAGGCTTGGTCGGCTGTTTTTCTGAAATCGCCTCTTCCTGACGTTTGCATAGCTCCTGCATGAAATGCGGATTCATCAGGATTCCGTCGCCTGTATAGCGTAATCCGTCCTTCGTATGGTGTCCCAGCCCCTCCAGAGATTCGGTTTCCATGGGGATATGCCGGGCGATATGACGGACGGAGCGGGCGATCTGCCCGAGAAATTCCTCGCGGGTGATGGAATCCAACTCGAAATCGATCGCGCTGGATTTTCCCGTAGCCGGTGGAAAGGTCATGGCACGCTTCACCCATCCTGCGTCCAACATTTCCTGAAATGCTGTATCTGTGTACTGTTTTTCTGATTGGTAGGGTGTGCTGTAATCCAG
>JADZBT010000174.1 GCA_020851915.1 Alphaproteobacteria bacterium
AAAGGATGCGGAGCGAGAATTCCGGATGCGCCTGGTTACGGATAACGAACCCCGCATCCTGCCCCAGTTCCGGCAGGAAAGGGATCTCTCCCCGGCGGTGAAACATCTTGCCGATGTCATGCACCCCCGCGAGGGCTTTAATGAGCCGGACGCCTTCGTCGCCGAGCGTGACGTTCCGGAACGGCCCCGTGGTGGCTGCATCCAGCGCGCGCAGCACGATTTCCACCAGCTCCGGCACGTTACGCAGGTGCTTAGCCAGTTCCTCGCGGGGGTCGCTTTCGGCCATGTAGCGCAGCATGGGTTCCGCCAGCGCGTCGTAGAAAGCGATACGCTCCTCCGGCTTTGCGAATCGTTCCTCGGCGCGCCGGATCAGGAAGCGATCCTGCGGGAACATGAAGCAGGAGAACGCGCCCAGCACCGTCGCGGCCATATCAAGGCGCTGCGGCGAGAAGGTGATGTCGTTCCCGTCGTGGGTTCCGTCGGGCATCGCTGAGAAACCGCGGCCAGCGCGGCGCACTTTCTCTACGGCGATCACGCCTTTGGGAGTCGCACCATCCGGGCCCGCGACCGGGTAGAGCAAAAGCTGCCCGGTATCGATTGCCCGCTGCGTGGGGGATGCGTCCGGGGAGAGAAGGGCCGCCTCTGTGGCGTCGAACCGATCCGGAAGCGCGCCGGGTTCTTCTGTGTCGATCAGGACATCGGCGCAGCGCGTCAGGTTCCGGTTTTCGTCGTATTCGTAGTATCGCGCCCGGTCGCCGCGCGTGAGCGCGCAGACGGCGAACAGCAGCTGCTGCTGTTGCTGCCCGGGCGAAAGGGGCGATTCCCAGAACGCGGCCATCGACGCTCCTTGAGCGGTTTTCAACCTATGCATTGTAGGGGGAAAGGGGTTAAGAGAGGCTTAATGGGCTGAAAAACAACGAAACCGCCGAGATCCTACGGTCGGCGGGGTAAGAATTCGTTGTAATACAGCGCATTACCTGATTTTTGTCATAAAATCGCAATGTGCTGTGTATATAATCCCCGCAATACTCTTTCTCTCCTCATGTTTCATCGAAGCCTGAGAAAAGAGCTACAGAAGTGCGTAATTCCGCTTCTGGCACTGGTTTGGACATCGCTGCATCTTTGGGCGGTGAAAAAATTTATGCCGTACGCCTGTAATCCGTGCTGGAGAAACGGGAATACGGCAGGAAAGGAGAATCCATGGACTGGACTCCCTGGATCCTGCTGGGTATCGGTGTGTTGCTGTTGCTGGCGGCGGGATTGCTTTTCCTCCCGCTTCACCAGCGCGCGAGTTTCTACCAGAAATGGGTGGAAAAACAGCGCAAGGACGGCTGGCCGACACCGCCACGCAAGGACGGTGACGAATAGCCAAGAAAGCAAAAAGCCTCTGGAAAATTTCCAGAGGCTTTTTGTCTTTTTATGCCGAGAGAGATCCTGCGCTTTCGCGCAGGATGACGGCCATTGGCCTATGCCGCTTTCGACAGCTCGCGTACTGCGTTCACGGAGTGGTCGAACATCGCTTTTTCGGTGGCGTTCAATTCGATCTCTACGATCTTCTCCACGCCGCCCGCGCCGATCACCACCGGCACGCCGACGTAGAGATCCTTCACGCCGTACTGGCCGGAGAGATGCGCTGCACAGGGCATCACGCGCTTCTTGTCCTTGAGGTAGGATTCCGCCATCGCAACGGCAGAGGCCGCAGGGGCATAGAAAGCCGAGCCGGTCTTGAGCAGGCCAACAATTTCTGCGCCGCCGTCGCGGGTGCGCTGGATGATCTTGTCGAGCTTCTCCTGCGTCGTCCAGCCCATCTTCACCAGATCCGGCAGCGGGATGCCTGCCACGGTGGAGTAACGCGCGAGCGGAACCATGGTGTCGCCATGCCCGCCCAGCACGAAGGCGGTGACGTCTTCCACCGACACCTTGAATTCTTCGGCGAGGAAGTAACGGAAGCGCGCCGAATCGAGCACGCCCGCCATGCCCACCACCTTATGCGGCGGCAGTCCGGATTCTTTCTGCATGATGCCGACCATCACATCCAGCGGATTGGTGATGACGATGACGAACGCGTTGGCGGCATGCTTCTTGATGTTCTCGGCGACCGACTTGATGATCTTGGTGTTGGTGGCGATGAGGTCGTCGCGGCTCATGCCCGGCTTGCGCGGGATGCCGGCGGTGACGATCACCACGTCCGCGCCTGCGATGTCGGCGTAGTCGTTCGTGCCCTTGAGGGCGGCATCGAAGCCTTCCACCGGCGAGCTCTGCGCGATGTCGAGGCTCTTGCCCTGCGGCATGCCTTCGAGAATATCGAACAGCACCACGTCGCCCAGCTCCTTGAGCCCGATGAGGTGCGCCAGCGTCCCGCCGATCATCCCGGCGCCGACGAGGGCGATTTTTTTGCGTGCAGCCATGCGTATTCTCCTTGTTATGTTACAGTGTCCGAACCCTCTTACACCCAAACTGGGCGAGGGCTCAATAGGGATATTGATTTTGGGGGCGAGGGAAGAGTAGAACAAGAGTTAACGATCCACGAAGGCAGGAAGCCCTATCCCATGACCAGCGTCCGCGACAAGATCGCCAAAGCCATCCGCGAAGCGGACTCGAGCTACTTCTTCGAGGATTACGGCAAGCAGGCCGACGCGGTGCTCAGCTTCCTGCGGAAGGAAAAGCTGCTGGTCGTGCCCATACAGCCCACCGAGGAGATGGTCGAGTCCGGCAAGGACGCGATACAAAAAGGTTCCTACCGCCCTAACGACCTCGTCACCGATATATATAAGAGCATGGCGCTGAAATTTAAGGGATAATCCCCAATTCTCGTGGCGCGTCCCATCCGGTATATCAAGTAATAAAATATTAACGATTTCCGCGTAGGCTGGGGAAGACGGCAATCAATTTGCCCAAAACACGACCGCCCCTGACGCGGTCGAATATAAAGAGGAAGGGTTACGGCATGCCTGGAGATGAGAATAACAACGCCTATGGGCTGGATTCCGTGGTGACGAATGATACTGCGGAATGGATCGCGGGACAATTTCCGGACAGCGCATCGCAGGATCTGATCTGGGAAGCGTTCGAGGCCGCGAAGGCACAATGCGCGGCGGAAGGAAAAACCCATGCGGACATGG
>JADZBT010000175.1 GCA_020851915.1 Alphaproteobacteria bacterium
ACGGACGATCCGCCGAGTGTCGCACCGCTGCCGCCGTATCACTGGGCGGATAATACCAACTACAATGACTGGATCACCAGCAAGGGAAAATATCGCTCCGGACTGGGCGGTACGCTGGGGCCCAATAAATATTGCTCGCAGGAGGTAACGCCGCTGACCCCCTATAAATCGACGATCCTGAGCGGCATCAACGCCATGGCGGCGCGCGGTAACACCCACACGAACTTCGGTATGGTGTGGGGCTGGCGCATGCTGTCGCCGCGCTGGCGCGATGCCTGGGCCGGTGATATGCCGGAGGGATTCCCGCTGGACTACAACACGCCGCTGATGAACAAGGTGGTCATTCTGCTGACCGACGGTGAGAACACCCACAGCAACAGCATCGATACGGCCTATGGTTACCTCTCGCAGGGAAAGCTGAACGGCATCACCAGTTCCAGCGCGGCGACGGACGAGCTTGACCGCCGACTGACGGTGGTGTGCGACGCCATGAAGGAGCAGGGGATCCTCGTCTACACCATCACCTTCCAGCTCAGCGATACCGGGACGCAGAGCGTATTCCGCGAATGCGCGACGCACCCGGCCTTCTACTTCAACTCGCCGACCAACGAGGAGCTGACGCAGGCGTTCCACACCATCGCCGATTCGCTGGGCAACCTGCGTATCAGTAAATAACGGGGGTGCAGCAAATCATTTACCTTATGCTCCGACTGTGATTCTATAGGGGCATGCACACCCGACGACTCATTGCCGCATGTGTTCTTGGCGCTGCCGCGCTTACGGCCTGCGCCCCCGCGCAGCTACCGCCCGCGCAGGGCACGACGGCGGGCGGCGTGGCTTCCAAGAAAGAAAGCGTGGTGCGTATCGCGCGCGCGTCGGCGGCGGCGGGCGATCTCGGCACGGCGGTGAATCTCTACCGTCAGGCGCTGGCGCAGGACGGGAACGACCTGCCGTTACGCATGGAGCTTGCCTCTGTGCTCATGAAGGCAGGGCAGGCGCGGGAAGCACGCGACATCCTTGAGGAAGCCGAGACACAGGCTCCGGACAACCCCGACATTCTCGAGAATCTGGCGGAGGCGTATATTTACGTCGGCAATTCCGATGAGGCGGTGAAGCTGGCCGAATCTGCGATGAAGAAAGCGCCCCGTGCCAAGCTGTTCGGCATCAAGGGCGTGGCGCTCGACATGCAGGACGAGCATGACGCCGCGCAGGAAGCCTACCGCGAAGGGCTGAAACAATTCCCCAAAGACGATATGCTCCAGACCAATCTCGGCATGTCGCTGATACTGCAAGGGCACTACGATGAGGCCATCAAGGTGCTGCTGGAAGTGGCCGAAGGGCGTACCTCCTTCCCCAAGGCGCGGCAGAATCTGGCGCTGGCCTACGGGCTGAAGGGCCAGTGGGACAAGGCCTATGCACTGGGCCTGCAGGATCTCACCAAGGAGCAGGCGAAAGAGAATATCGAGTTCTACAAGCAGTTCGTGCTGGGCGATAGCACCCGGACGCTTCCGGTATCGAGCACGGAACTGCCGTCGGCCACGCCATCGCCGGTGGAGGAGCCCGTTCTCGAAGAAAACGTACCGGCGACCAAATCCCCGAAGCCCCTTATCCGGTTTGATTCCAGTTCCGATTTTTTGAAATAGATATTTCTGCGCGTCCCTATCGATAGTCCAGGCCCCTCATCCCCCGCCTTCTCCCTATGGGAGAAGGAGCTTCTTCCTCCCTCTCCCATAGGGAGAGGGTCGGGGTGAGGGGCCTATAGACTGCGAGAGGAAATGTTTCTACCGCTTGCTCAGCTCGTCCATGATCTGGATGATGGCGGGCGTCATCACCACGATGAACAGGCAGGGCAGGATGAACAGGATCATCGGGATGGTCATAATGGCGGGCAGGCGTGCGGCCTTCTGCTCGGCGCGCAGCAGGCGCTGCTGACGGAATTCCTTGGCCAGCACGCGCAACGCCTGCGCTACCGGCGTGCCGTATTTCTCGGTCTGGATGAGCACGCTCACGATGCCGCGCACCTCGGGAAGGTTCACGCGCTGCTGCAGATGCTCCAGCGCCGTCTTGCTCTGCGGCAGGAATCCGATCTCAACGGAGGTGATGCCCATTTCGTCGGCCAGTTCCGGGTGTGAGATACCCAGCTCCCGCGCCACGCGACCGAGGGTGGCGGAGAGCGTCAATCCCGCTTCGGCGCAGACCATCATCAGGTCGAGCGCATCGGGCAGGCCTTTGCGGATGGCGTGCCAGCGTTTGTTGCGCTGGTTGACCAGCATGATGTCCGGCAGCTTGAGGCCGACATATCCGGCGATGATGGGGAGGGTGAGGCGCAGGCCGTTGAGCCCTCCCAGATCGCTCCAGTCCACTTTCACCACCAGGAATCCCAGCACGATGAACAGGATCGGCATGGCGAAGGTGAAGAACACGTAGGTGAAGATCGCATTGGGCGAGCGCCATCCCGCCTCGATGAGGCGCTGCATGATCTTGGCCTTCTGGTCGCGCTGGAGCAGGTGCAGTTTCTCCACGATGACGCGGGTCAGCGGCTTGTCGTCGTCCTGCGGGCGTTTCCGTTTCTTGGAGCTTTTGATGCCGTCCTGCAATTCCCGGCGGCGCTCCTGCAATGCCTTGAGGCGTGGGCCCAGCGTATCGCGCTCGGTGATGCTCTGTCCCACGGCATAGACCGAGAGGAATGCTGCGATGCCCGCCAGCAGCACATAGAGGTCGTCGGGCGTTGCCCCGAAGGGCAGTAGGTCGGCGATGGAAGAATGTTGACCGAGTGCCATGCTATATCTCGAAGTTCGCCATTTTTTTCATCACCGTTGCGCCGAAGGTGAAGCTGCATAGCGCGATGCCGAGCGCGATATTGCCACGGAAATCGTTGAACAGCAGCCCGATATAATCGGGCGACATCACATAGAGTGCCAGCGTCACCGCGACCGGCAGCATGCCGATAATGAGCGCCGAGGCACGCGCTTCCGAGGAAAGCGCCTTCACCTTCATCTTCATCATATGGCGGTTGCGGATGGCCTCGGAGATGTTCTCAAGGATCTCCGCAAGGTTACCGCCCGTCTCGCGTTGCAGGGAGATACTGGTCACGAAGAAATTGAACTCGGTGATGTCGAGGCGCTTGGCGGTTTCCACCAGCGCATCCTCCATGGTGACGCCCAGATTGATAAGCTCGGCGATGTGGGTGAATTCGGTCTTGATGGGCCCTGCGCCTTCGGTGGCCACGACCTTCATGCCTTCCTGAATCGGTAGCCCGGATCGCAGGCCGCGCACGATGAGGTCGATGGATTCCGGGAAATCGCGCACGAAAGTGTTCACGCGCTTGTTCGCCATGCGTCCGATCACGATATGCGGGACGCCGACGCCGCCGACGATGGCGAGCAGTCCCGCCAGCAATCCGCCCATGCCGAAGACGATATGCAACAGACCCCACACGAACAAGCCCAGCAGCGACGAGAGGACGACGTATTTTCCCACGGAGATGTCGCGCCCGGTGCGTTCCAGCCGGCGGCGCAGCAGGGTGATGGAAGGCAGCCACGTGAAGAAGCGCGACAGGCCGTCCTCCTCCTTGCGTCGCAGGCTGCCTGCGGCCTCAGTAGAATGGCCCGTGCCATTCCAGCGGTCGCGGAGCTGCGCGGCGCGTTTCTTGGTGCGCTTGTCGGTGCGGTCACCGCCCAGCAGGGCGACGCCCAGCAGCAGCAGCGACAGCATGCCGCTGAACACCACCAGCATGATGAAGGTGTCGTTACTCATGCGACATGGCCTCCATCAGCGCCTTGCCGAGGCCGAAATACTCCGCGCGCTCCATGAAGTGTGGGCGCACGCCGGTGGACTCGAACCGGCCGACGAGTTTGCCGGTGCTGTCCTCGCCCTCGAACACGTAACGGAAAAGATCCTGCGTCACGATGACGTCGCCTTCCATGCCGACCACTTCGGTGACGTGGGTGATGCGGCGCATACCGTCACGCATGCGGCTCACCTGCACGATCATGTTCACGGCGCTGGTGATCTGCGTGCGTACCGCCTTGCTGGGCAGGTTGATGCCACCCATGCCCACCATGTTCTCAAGACGTGTCAGGGCTTCGCGCGGGTTGTTGGCGTGGATGGTGCACATGGAGCCGTCATGGCCGGTGTTCATGGCCTGTAACATGTCGATGGCCTCGCCGCCGCGCACCTCGCCCAGGATGATGCGGTCGGGGCGCATACGCAGCGCGTTCTTCACGAGGTCGCGCATGCTGATCTCACCGCCGCCTTCGAGGTTGGCGGGGCGCGTTTCGAGCGGCACGACGTGTGGCTGCTGGAGCTGTAATTCCGCCGCGTCCTCGATGGTGACGATGCGTTCGCCATGGTCGATGAGCTGCGACATGGCGTTGAGCGAGGTCGTCTTACCCGATCCCGTACCGCCGGAGATGATGAGGTTGAGGCGCGCGGCGGCGGCTATTTTCAGTACCCGCGAGAGGTTCTCGGAGATGTTTCCCTGTTTTGCCATCACGTCGAGCGTGATCTTTTTCTTCGAGAATTTACGGATGGAGATGGTCGTGCCGCGCAGCGCCAGCGGCGGGCAGATGACGTTCACGCGGCTGCCGTCCTCAAGGCGCGCGTCGCAGATGGGGTGCGATTCGTCGATGCGTCGGCCGATGAAGGTGACGATACGGGTGGCGATCGACATCACATGCGCTTCGTTGCGGAAGGTGATGTCGGTAAGTTCAAGTTTGCCACGGCGTTCCACATAGACCTGATTGGGGCCGTTCACCATGATGTCGGTGACGGTCTCGTCCTCCAGCAGCGGCTCGAGCGGCCCCAGACCAAGCATGTCGGCCACGATGTCGGCGGCCAGCGCCTGTTGTTCGACATGGTTGATGAGCAGCTTCTGTTCCGCCACGATCTCGCCGATAAGCTCGATGATCTGGCGCTTGAGGTCGGCCTTGGGCAGCTTGGAGGCGGTGGAGAGGTCGATCTGCTCCATGAGCAGCGCATAGATCTTCGCCTTGGTCGCCTCGGTTTTGGCGGCGTCGGCGGCGCTCTTTTCCGGTTTTTTCTTGGCGGCGTCGGCGGCCTCAGCGGTCGCCGCTGGCTGTGGCTCCCTGGTGGTTTCAGCGGGCGCAGGGGACTTGGCAGATTGCCCTCCCTGCGGCTGATCTAATGTACGGCGTCCAAACATGATCGAACCCAAAAATTACAGTCTATTTTTTCATCAACGCGCCTAATTTCTTCGCGAGGTTCGGCTTTTCGCTCTCCTCGGGCTTTGCGTCGAAGAAACGATGGGCCATCGCGTCGAGCGCGGCCACTATCTGTGAATGCTTGTGGGTTTCCGCCAGCACGCGGCCCGTGTTGGCCGAGCCGTAAGCTTCGGCGTCGAACGGGATCTGGTAGGCAATGGGCAGTCCCAGATTCTTCTCGAAGCTCTTGGGGCGCATCTCGCCTTTTTTTGCGATGCCCGTGCGGTTGGCGACCACGGTGATATGCGGGTTGGCCAGCTTGTTCTTGATGAGGTCGGCGAGGCGCATGGCGTCGCGCAAGCCCACCACGGTGAGTTCCGATACCAGTATCACCTCATCCGCGCCGGCCAGCACTTTGCGCGTGAAATCATTCATGTGGCGCGGCATATCCACCACGATGCAATCATGCTTCTTACGTAACTCGCCGAAGAGGATATCGGCGGTATCCCCGTGCGGGGTGATGTTGCGCGCGAGGTCGTCCTCGGCGCTGAGCATGCTCAGTTTGTCGTTATACTTCACCATCACGCGTTCCATGAACAGGCTATCGACACGGTCGGGTTTCTCGATGGCTTCGAGCAGGCCGCGACTGGGTTCCATGTCGAGCGCCAGCGCGGTCGTACCAAAATGCGGATCGGGATCGAAGATGATGGTGCGCTGCCCCATTTTCGACGCGATGAGGTAGGCGAGGTTGGTTGCGATGGTACTCACGCCAGCGCCACCACAGGCCCCTACCACCGCGATGATCTTGCATGGGTTCGTTGCAGGACCGCCCGCAGGTGATTCCACTTGTGTCGGTGTGACCGTCAGCGCCTTGTCGAGCGCCACGGTATCCAGCGGCTTCAGGAGATAATGGAATATGCCCATCTCCTTCAGCGTCAGGAAGAAACTGTATTCGTTGATGGCGCTGGTCACGATAACGCGCACGCCCGGCTCGCAGACGTCGGCCAGCGCGTTGAGATCGTCCATGGCGCGGGCATTGTCGTCGATGTCGATCAGCAGGAAGTACGGCGTACGCGCGTTCTTCAGATGTTCCGCCGCGTCGCGGACGGTTCCCTTGCGTATGTCATCATCGCTCCAGCCTTTCTGCGTGGCGACGGCCCGGAGCGACGCGATGCTCTTGTCGTCCGAAACGAACGCGAGGAATTCGCGGCGGGAGTCGATGGAGGGAGTGTTGCGGGGGGAGTGGCTCATGGATCATTGTCCTTCGGTGCTGCCGGACGCGGATTCCCCGCCGCTGTCGCCGCTGCTTGCGCCGCTGGCGGCGGCATCGCGGTAGCGGGTGACGGCGCTGGCGGAAGCCTGCGCGTCGGGGCCGCTGCCCTGTCTGCCGTGCAGCAGGTCATACGGGTCGGCTACCATCTGCCCGAGATTGGAATTGGTGGCGCATCCGGCGCTGCTCTTGCTCGTCCAGGCGTAGGCTTCCCGTGGGTCCACGCCCCAGTAATTGCAGTTGGGCGCGATGACCTGATAATAGGTGACGTCCGCCTTGACGGACTGCATGTAGGCTTTTGCCGACATCGGGGTGGCGTCGCTGCTCATATTGATGGTGAACGCGGCGGGCGATACGCCCAGCCCGATCAGTTCTTCCCGCACGGCATCGGCTTGCGCGGCATTGGTCGAGGTGAGCACGACCTTATGCGCCGTACGCAGATCCACCCCGGCAAAAGCCCCTGCGAGTACGTTCTTCTCCTGCGGCGAGAGGGTGGCGAGGTCGCTGCCGAACTCCACGGTATGCGATACGGTCTGCCCGAATACCCGGTTCTGCGGCGGCGGCGCGTAGCTGAGATCGCGCTGAGTGCAGGCGGATGCGGCGAGCAACAGCAGCAGGGCGGTGAGCGATGCGGTATGTTTCATCATGGTTCTCCTAATCCAGTACGAATCCGACCGGGCCGTGCAGGTGCGGCAGCGATTCCTCGATGGCCGGCACGGGCGCTTGAGCGGGGTCATAGGCATGTTCTTTGTATAATTTCCCGAGCAGGATGCGCTCGATGTCCGATGGTGGTGCGAAGCCGTCCAGCGGCGTCTTGAGCGAGGCTTCCTCGACGCCCTTGGTGATGTATGGCGTGATGATGACCACCAGCTCGGTTTCGTTGCTCTGGAAGCGCGACGAACGGAACAGCGTACCCAGCACCGGCACGTCGCCGAGTCCGGGGAACTTATCGAGATTGTTGGCGGTATCGTTCTTCAGCAGGCCCGCGATGGCGAAGCTCTGGCCGCTGGCCAGCTCCACCGTGGTATCGGTGCGGCGGGTGGAAAGCGACGGGATGTTGAACCCGTTCACCGTGATGGCGCCTTCCTGCGACAGCGTGCTCACTTCGGGGGCGACATGCAGGCTGATACGGTCGGCGGAGAGTACCGTCGGAGTGAAGTCGAGGCTCACGCCGAATTTACGGAATTCGATGGTCACCTGTCCGTCCTGTCCTACGACCGGGATGGGGAATTCACCGCCGGCGAGGAAGCTTGCATCCTGTCCCGACATAGCGGTGAGGTTGGGTTCCGCGAGGACGGTCATGTAGCCTTCCTGCGCCAGCGCGTCGATGACGCCGTTGATGTCGTAGCGGCCATTGTTATACCGTCCGAACATGCTGTTGGCCTCGCCCGAGCGGGAGATGATGTTGTTCGCCGCGTCCAGCACGGGGCGGCCCGTGCCGATGCCGAACACGAAATTCCCGGCGGTGAGCAGGTTCTGCATGTTGATGCCGAATTCCTGCAACTGCGTGCGCGACACTTCGGCGACGCGCAGGCGCAGCGTCACCTGATCGGAGCCGCCGACCTTCAGGCGGTTGATGAGCTTCTCGTTCTCCCCGAGATAGGGGGTGGCCAGTGCCTCCAGCTCGCCCGCCTGGATGGGGCTGGCGATGGCGCCGTCCATGACCAGTCCGCCGTCGATGGAGCGGAAATTGATGGCCGATGCCGGCATCAGCTCTTTCACGGCGGCGGTGAGGCCGCTCAGGTTATGCGTCACGCGCACCACGGTGCTGATGATGGTCTTGTCGTGATCGTCCAGCGCATAGAGCGTAGTTTCGCCGGAGCGTTTGCCGAATACGTAGACCGAGCGCGGTGACTTCACGTCGATGTCGGCGATGTTGGGATCGGCGATCATAATGGATGCGGCGGCGCGAGCCAGCTGCACGAGCTTGCCCTTCTGCACTTCGACGACGGTCGTGGAATCGGGTGCAACGACGCTTCCGGCAGCGGCATGTCCCGCGTGCGGGTACAGGCCGATGAGCGTTGCAAGAGCAAGCGACGCGGCCAGCGCCCTGAGCGATGAGGAGAGAATGTTCTTCATGGTCTTATCTCC
>JADZBT010000176.1 GCA_020851915.1 Alphaproteobacteria bacterium
CCTGAGATGATTTCCTGTGTAGATGCCTGTTTTACCATTATGCTGCCTCCGTTATTCGCTGCTCACGCCGTTCCGACGACGCCATCCCGTGCAGTTGCGTGATATCCAGAATCAGCGCCACTTTTCCGTCGCCCAGTATGGTGGCGCCGGAGATGCCCATCACCGGATCGGCATTCTCTTCCAGACTCTTGATGACCACCTGCTGCTGGCCCACCAGCTCATCCACCACCAGCCCCATCTTGTCGCGTCCGCTTTCCACCAGCACCACCAGCGCCCTGTACGCTTCCGGTATCGCATTGCCGATGCGGAACGACTGGCTGAGGTAATGCAGCGGGATGAACTCGCCGCGTACGTTGATGAGGTCGTTGCCGTCTGCGATGGTACGCACCTCCTCCGCCCTCGGGCGCATGGTCTCGATGATGTTGGCGATGGGGATGATGTAGAACTCCCTGCCCACCCGCACAATCATCCCATCGAGGATGGCCAGCGTCAGCGGCAGCGTCACGGTGAATACCGAGCCCGCACCGGGTGTCGAAGTGATGGCCACCTTGCCGCCCAGCCCCTCGATATTCCGGCGCACCACGTCCATTCCCACGCCACGGCCGGAGATATTGGTGACCTTCTCCGCCGTCGAGAAACCCGGCATGAACACCAGATTATCGATCTGCTCGTCGGTGAGTGCGGCATCCGCTGCAACCAGCCCCTTCTCCCGCGCTTTCGAGAGCACCCGCTCGCGGTTGATGCCGCCGCCATCATCGGTGATCTCGATGATGATCCGCCCGCCCCGGCTATCCGCCGAAAGCCGGATGACCCCTTGCGCGGGCTTGCCGCGCTCGGCGCGCACCGCCGGGGATTCGATGCCATGATCGATGGAGTTGCGTATCATGTGGGTGAGCGGATCGCCCAGCTGCTCAATGACGGTCTTGTCGATCTCGGTGTTCTCGCCGAATGTCTCGATGCGGATGTCCTTGCCGAGCTGCGACGAGAGGTCGCGCACGATGCGCGGCATGCGCGAGAAAATGGACTTCACCGGCTGCATGCGTAGCGACATCACCGCTTCCTGCAATTCGCGCGTATGATGCGCCAGCTCGTCGATACCCTTGAGCAATAATGAAAATCGGTCGCTGGGAATATCCTTGGTCTGTGCGAAGATCATCGCCTGCGTGATGACCAGCTCGCCCACCTGATTGACCATGCGATCCACCTTGTCGATGTCCACGCGGATGGTCTTGACCGAGGCCGCCTTCTCACCTGCATCCGCAACGGATTTTTCCTTTTCCTCCGGCGCGGTAGCGGCCACCTCCGCCGTAATGGCCAGATCGCATTCGCTGTCCACGAACTCGAATACTTCGCGCAGGGCCTTTTCGCCCTTGCCGGAATCGAGAGTAATGTCCCACGCGAGATAACAGCGGTCTGCCGCCAGATCGTCCAGCGCCGGGATCTTATCCGTATGCGCGGTGACGGTGACGTTCTCTCCCAGCGCCGCCAGCTCGTTGAGCAGCAACAACGGCTCGTTGCCGGTCGCCAGCATGTTGTCATGCGGCACGAAGCGCACCCGGTAGCGCACCGCACCACCGGACGCCGCTGGTTTTTTCGCTGTCGCACCCGCACCGCCGCCTGCCGGAACCGGTGCGGCGCTCCCCTCCGCCTGACTCACGAATGCCTGCAACCTGCTCGCCACACCCGCGCCGAAATCCTCCGGCAGCACCGTGTTCGCTTCCGCCGCCTGCACCATCTGCTTCACGATGTCGGCTGACTTCAGCAGCGTGTCGATGGATTCGCGCGTCGGGATGGATTTCCCCTCGCGCATCCCATCGAGCAGGTATTCGAGGATATGGGTAAAGTGGGTGATATTGCTGAAACCGAACGCCCCAGCCCCTCCCTTTATCGAATGGGCACAGCGGAATATCGCGTTCAGCGCCTCCTTATCGGTGGAACCCTCCTGAAGATCGAGCAGCAGTTGCTCCATCTCTTCCAGAAGCTCATAGCATTCCGTGATATAGGTCGCTTTGAACTGTTCCATGTCGTAGGACATGAATGTTCTCCCCTGCCGTGTACCCGTACCTTACGGACACACCTTGTTGACTACCTGCACCAGTTTTTCGGGATTGAATGGCTTGACGATCCATCCCGTGGCCCCGGCATTCTTGCCGGCCGCCTTCTTCGTTTCATCCGCTTCCGTGGTAAGCATCAGGATCGGCGTGAATTTGTACGCAGGGTTCTCCCGCAATTTCTGGATGAGCGTCAGCCCGTCCATATTGGGCATATTAAGATCGGTGATAACGACATTGACGCTCTTGCCCTGGATCACGCTCAACGCGGCGACGCCGTCCTCCGCTTCGATGACCTCGAATCCTGCATTCTTCAGCGTGAAGGACACCATGTCGCGCATGGTCTTGGAATCATCCACCGTCAAAGCCAGTTTCGTCATACGGCACTCCACTCCTGCAACTTATGCGATAACCCAAGGGCCGCGCAGGCATCCCGCAGCGCTCCGGAGGGATTCGCCAGCACCAGCTTTTTCTCTCCGCGCTGCGCCAGTGTCTTCTCCAGTGACAGAAGCAGCTGCACGCCGGGCGTGGTGATGCGCTCAACCGCGCTGCCATCCACGACAATCTCATTTTTGGGAGAATCCAGTAGCCGCAGCAGTTCGCTGCGCGTATGATCAACGCGGGAAATATCGATAAGGGGGGGCAACTTCAGCGGCACATAGCCTTTTTCTGCCTTCTGGTCGGTTGCCTTGTTTTTCTTATCTGCCATACGCAACCACTCGTTGCATTGTTTTTGATGGCTCGCATAATAGTTGCAGTCGGTGAATTTTACAATCGTAAAAAATCATTCGGGGCTTCGCGCTTTATTTTCGTGCGGTGTGCGCCTATATTCGCTGTTCCGAAACAGAGGAACGCATCCACTTGCTCATACTCAACGCGATGTTTGGAAAAGGGCTGGGCGGCATCGAGCAGGCCTTCGTCGATTACGCGCGCGCGATGCGGCTCGCAGGGCACGAGGTGCTGTCCTTCACCCATCCTGACGCCGCCATCATCCCCACGCTGGAGCGCCACGGACTCACGATGGAAACATGCCGCAACTTCGGCGGATGGGATGTCTTCGCCATGGTGCGCCTGCGCGCGCGTATCCGCTACCTGCGACCCGATGCCATCGTCTGCCACGGCAACCGCGCCATCTCGCTGATGTCACGCGCGGCGGATCGCATGTGCCCGGTCATCGGCGTGGCGCATAATTACAGCATCCGCCGCTTCGGCAGGCTGGATGCCGCCTTCGCCATCACCCGCGACCTTGTGGGCAAGCTGGAAAACACCCACCTGCGTAATGATCGCATCTTCCACGTCCCCAACATGATCGACATCCCCGACGGCATCGCCTTCACGCCCCGCCCTCACCACACGCCGCCGGTCATCGGCAGCATGGGGCGCTTCGTCGCCAAAAAAGGATTTGATACCTTCATCGACGCGCTGGCATTGCTCAAACAACAGGGAACGGAATTCCGCGCCATACTGGGCGGCGATGGTGAAGAAAAAGAAGCCCTGCTGCGCCACGTGGATGAAACCGGCCTTACCGGCATCGTGGAGTTCCCCGGCTGGGTAACGGACAAGCGCGCGTTCTTCGACGCATGCGATGTGTTCTGCCTGCCCTCACGCCACGAACCGTTCGGCATCGTGCTGCTGGAGGCCATGCGCGCGGGCATGCCCACCGTCACCACTGCCAGCGAAGGCCCCTCCGAGATCGTCCATGACGGGCAGGA
>JADZBT010000177.1 GCA_020851915.1 Alphaproteobacteria bacterium
CCTCTATGTCGGCAAGGCGAAGAACCTGAAGAAGCGCGTGACCTCCTATGTGCGCGCACAGGGGTTGTCGGCGCGCATCCTGCTCATGGTATCGCAGGTGGCATCCCTTGAGGTCACCGAAACCAAAAGCGAGGCCGAGGCGCTGCTGCTCGAAGCCAACCTCATCAAGCAGCTCAGCCCCCGCTATAACATCCTGCTGCGTGACGACAAGAGCTTCCCTTATATATTCATCGACACCGGCCATGATTTTCCGCGTATCTCCAAGCATCGCGGCGCGCAGAAATCCGCAGGGCATTATTTCGGCCCCTTCGCCTCGGCGGGCGCGGTCAACACCACCATCGACCTATTGCAGCGCGCCTTCCTGCTGCGGCCCTGCGCCGACAGCTATTTCGCCGGGCGCACGCGCGCCTGCCTCGAATACCAGATCAAACGCTGTTCCGCCCCGTGCGTTGGGCATATCACAAAAGAGGATTATGCAGCGCGGCTGGAGGAAGCACGGGTCTTCCTCTCCGGCAAGAGCCGCGAGATACAGGCGCAGCTCCTCGCCGAGATGGACAAGGCAAGCGCGGCGGAGGATTACGAGCGCGCCGCCTCGTTCCGTGACCGCGCGCGGGCGCTCACGCGCATCCAGCAGGAGCAGCGCATTCATGCGGCGGGGCTGATGGATGCCGACATCGTAGCACTTGAGCGCGCCGGAACCATCTGTTGCGTGCAGGTGTTCTTCTTCCGTGGCGGGCAGAATTTCGGCAACCGCGCGCATTTCCTGCGCGTGGAGGACGGCGCGCCGGAGGGCGGATTGCTCGACAGTTTCCTCACCCAGTTCTACACGCGCCACCCTGCGCCCGCGCTGATACTCACCAGCCACGATTCGCCGGAACGCGCACTGGTCGCCGAGGCCCTGTCCATCAAGGAGGGGCGCAAGGTCGAGATCTCCACGCCGCAGCGCGGGCCCAAGCAGGAAGTCGTGGCAATGGCGCTCCGCAACGCACACGAGGCGCTCATCCGGCGGCAGGCGGAATCGGCGGGCACGCAGGAGGCGCTGGCCGCCGTCGCCACGCTGTTCGCGCTCCCCGCTCCGCCCGCGCGCATCGAGATCTACGACAACAGCCACATCTCCGGCACGCATGCCGTGGGTGCGATGGTGGTGGCGGGCGCGGAAGGGTTCGAGAAAAAATCCTACCGCAAGTTCAACATCTCAAAGGACACCCTCCCCGGCGACGATTACGGCATGATGCGCGAGGTGATGCGGCGGCGTTTCCGTTCCGGCAACGACGCGTCCACTCCCCTGCCGGGCCTGCTGTTGATCGACGGCGGCGCGGGGCAGTTGCATGCGGTGGAAGAGGTGTTCTCGGAACTGGGCGTCACCGGCATCCCATTGGTCGCCATCGCTAAGGGCCCGGATCGCAACGCAGGCCGTGAGCAATTCTTCCTGCCGGGGAAAAGCCCCTTCACCCTGCCGCCCGGAGATATGGCCCTGCTCTATCTCCAGCGCCTGCGGAACGAGGCGCATCGCTTCGCCATATCCTCCCACCGCGCGCGGCGCGAGAAGGCCATCCACGAATCGCCCCTCGACGGCGTGCCCGGCATCGGTGCGGCGCGCAAAAAAGCGTTGCTGCGCCATTTCGGTTCAGGAAAAGCCGTGCGCGACGCCTCCATCGCCGAGCTGGAAGCAGTCGAAGGCATCAGCCACGCGCTGGCCGAGCAGATCTACGGGTATTTCCGTGGGTGAAATACTATCGTCATCCTGCGCGAAAGCGCAGGATCTCAGGTCGCATATTGATAGAGATCCTGCGCTTTCGCGCAGGATGACAGAATGGGGGGCGGGCCGCACAACCCACTAACCAGATGACACCGACCAGAAAATCCCTTATATTACAACAATGATAAAACAGCTCCCCAACATCCTCACCGGCTCGCGCATCGTGGTTATCCCGCTGTTCGTGGGGGCGTTCTATCTGGGCGGGACATGGTCTTACTGGCTGACGTCCAGCCTGTTCGCCTATGCGAGCCTGACGGATTTCTTCGACGGACATCTGGCGCGCGCGCTGAAGGCGCAGACCAAGCTCGGGCGCGTCCTCGAGCCCATCGCCGACAAGCTGCTGGTGGCGGCCGCCATCCTGATGCTGGTGCATTTCGACCGCATCGACGGCATCGATACGCTGGCCGCGCTCGCTATCCTCTGCCGCGAGATACTGGTATCGGGCCTGCGCGAATTTCTGGCCGAGGTCAATGTCAGCGTGCCGGTAAGCAGCCTTGCCAAATTCAAGACCGCCGCGCAGATGTTCGCGCTATGGTTCCTGCTGCTTGCCCCCGCGCTACCCTCCTGGCTGCACCTGTTCGAGTTCGGGCAGATATTGCTATGGATCGCGGCGATACTCACCCTGCTCACCGGCTACGCCTACCTGCGTACCGGGCTGAAGCATATGTGACGTCGCTATACCTGCCGCCCAGCGGGCGGGAGCTGGTCGATACCGCACGCCGTGGCAATGGTTCGGGTCAGCACCACCGAGAGTTCCGCCGCATAGGGAAACCCTAATCTATGCAGGCCGTCCGACAGGTCGGCGTAGTGCACCGCGATGAAATTATCCTCGATGATCGTGAGAGGCATCCGGGTCGCCACGAACCTGTCCCCTGCCGCCAGATGGACATCAAGCTTCTCGACCAGCGCCGCAAGCTTCTCCAGCCCGTCGGCGGCGTTCACGATC
Source organism: Alphaproteobacteria bacterium (assembly GCA_020851915.1). Taxonomy (GTDB): domain Bacteria; phylum Pseudomonadota; class Alphaproteobacteria; order Rickettsiales; family RI-342; genus JADZBT01. The sequence continues at coordinate 2,706 of JADZBT010000177.1, forward strand.
ATGGTGCTGGACGCGCCCTGTTTCTCGTTCACCTGCCGTGCGATATTCCGCAGGCGCTCCGCGAGGAACTGACTTTCTTCGGACATGGGCATCAGGGCATCACAATGCGCGCTGCGCGGGAAGGCTCACATCCCATGCGGTGGCGATGGCGCGGGTGAGGTTTTCCACCAGCTTCGCCTCTTCGACGAGGTCGATGGCCCTCAGCCCTTCGGCCACCGGAAGGGCCCTGTGGCCAATGAACGCCTGCGCGCCCAGCCCCGGGCGATGGTGGCCGGGAATCGAGAATTTCCCAGCTTCACCTTCCGTGATGTCCATGCCGGTTACCATCACGGCCAACTGATCCAGTCCCTCTTTGAGGGGCGTAATAACCGTGGCGGGCATTGAATCGCTCTTCGCCATGACCAGACCCTTTATGTGCACCAGCTTTGCGGCAAGTTCATTATCTCCGACGAATGGCATCGTACCTCCCTTGTATAGACACGTTTTCCCCTACAGTCCCTTCCGCTCGCAAATCACTCCCGCCATTGCACCCCCGGGCCCGGGCGGTGGATATTGAGGGCTTGCGCGATAGCGCCCGTGAACTCGCGGATGAAGGCGGCGTCATCCCGGAACCCCATCTCCTCCAGCCCTTCCACGATACGAATATACCCCTTGGAAACCAGCACTTCCAGCCGGTAGGGCAATCGCCGGTCGGACACCTGATACGCACCTTCCTGCGTCGGGTGCATCCGGATGCCCGTATAGTCCGCCAGATCGACCAGAAGCTCCAGCTGCCGGAAGAGCTCCTGCCCACGCTCCTCGGGTATATGCCCCCACCCGACCTGCTCTTCAATGTCCTCGGAGAGAATGCGAAGGCGCTGGAAAATAATATCCGCTCCTTCATCTCTCGGCACGGATGCGTCCTATTCCTGCGGCGTTTCCAGAGCCGCAAGCATCCGCAGGACGTCCTTCGACGCCGCTTCCACCCTGTCGATCTCCGCCAGCGCCTGATCCAGTTTTCCGTCGTTGAAATAGCGCACTGCCTGAATTCCATGTTCATGTACCAGCTTATGCGGGCCGACAAGCTGCTGGAACACGGGATTGTGTTTGTATCTGGGGTCCTCGACCGTGTCGTACCATTTGCCCAGACGGCAGGTATGGTGGTTGGAAAGCTCTTCCGCCTTCAGTCCCTCGCGCCCCACGATCATGTTGGCGAGGCGCTTTTTCCACAACACGTGATCGGATTGTGCGAGCTTTACAACCTTGTCCGGCACGTTCAGCTCCGCGAGCTTCGCTATCTGGGCGCTGATAAGCTTCTCCACCGCGTCCATGGCATTTACGATTTTCTCGATCCCTTCCACGCTCTGGCCGCTGTTCGTGGCGATCATCAGGATGCCCTTGGTCACTTCCTGCGATGCCTGCCCCTGTTCCGACAGCGTGCTGGATATATTCGCCGTGTTGCGCGTCACCTCATCGATTCGCTGATGGATTTCCTCCATCTGCCGCCCCACCTCATGGATCGCGCCCTGCCCTTCTTCGACCGCGCCTGCGCTCGCGTGCATGGAGTGGCGCACGGTCTGCACCTCTTCCTGTAACTGCAGGATAATGGCATTAATCTCGTCCGTGGAGTTTTTGGTCTGCGTCGCCAGATTCTTCACCTCGCCCGCGACAACGGCGAACCCCTTGCCCGCCTCTCCTGCGCGCGCGGCCTCGATCGTGGCGTTCAGCGCCAGCAGATTGGTCTGATCCGCGATCTTTTTGATGTTGCCGGAGATCTTTCCTATGCGCTCCGAGAACTGGGCAAGCGTATCTACTTTCTGCACCGTGTCCTGCACGGATACCGTGATGCGATTCATCGTGTCCACCGCCTTCGACGACGCGGCGGATCCGGCATTCACCGCCGCTTCGGCATCCTGCGCCTGCCGCGAGATATTCGCACCGAAGCTGCCTATGGACTGAACCGTGACCACCATTTCTTCTGCGGCGGCAGCAATCGTCTGCACCTGATGATCCACCTTTCTCAGGTTGGAAAGCATCTGGGCGGAGAAGATCGCCGTTTCGTTTGCCTGAATGGAGAGGTTCACGACGCGGCTCATCTCTGCCTGCGCGCTGGCGGCCAATTTCTGGGTCACTCTGCGGAGCGCCTCGGGAAGCTTCCCTGCGCCTTGCGGTACTACAGTGTAATTTCCTTCCGCGATCGCATTCAGGCATTGTATCAGGTCGTTATCGCGCACGGACACGTCATCGACCGCTTGTCCACTGAGAGATACCTTCTCCATCATCGCATCCCGCACAGATTATTGTTGTGTCTATCCCGCCGCTTTTTTCAGCGTCTCCGGCGATGTGCCGCGCACCAGCGCGGCATAGTCATCCATAAGGCCCAGCGCCACCGGGCCGATGGTGAAGGTATAGTTTTCCACCGCCGCGACGGGAGTCACTTCCGCCGCCGTGCCGGTGAGGAAGGCTTCCTTCGCATCGGCCATCTCTTCCGGTGTGATGTGGCGTTCGACCACCGTGTACCCGCGCGCTTTCGCCAGCTCGATCACCGTGCGGCGCGTGATGCCGTCGAGGAAGCAATCCGGTTTCGGCGTATGGATCTCACCGTTCTTCATCACGAAAAAGATATTGGCCCCGGTCGCTTCGGCGACATAGCCGCGCCAGTCGAGCATCATCGCGTCCTGAAAACCCGCGCGCTCCGCCGCATGCTTGCTGAGCGTGCAGATCATATAGAGCCCTGCCGCCTTGCTGGCGGTGGGTTCGGTCTCCGGCGAGGGGCGCTTCCATTTCGAGATGGCGAGGCGCACGCCTTCCTTGCGGATGTCGTGCTTGCCGAACATCGCCGGCCAGTCCCAGGTGGCGATGACCGTGTGGGTCTTGTTATTCTGCGCGGAGATCGCCATCATCTCGCTGCCGCGCCATGCGACGGGGCGGATATAGCCGTCGACGATATGCTGTTCCTTCAGCACCGCTTCGGTCGCCTTGCAGAGCTCGTCCACACTGTAGGGGATCTCGAAATCGAGCATCTGCGCCGACGCCTTGAAGCGCTCCATATGTTCGCGCAGCTTGAAGGCCTTGCCGCCATAGGCGCGGATGCCCTCGAACACGCTGCTTGCGTAATGCAGCCCGTGGCAGAGCACATGCGTTTTCGCATCGCGCCAGGGAACCATTTTTCCGTTGAACCAGATGACGCCGTCGCGGTCATCGAAGGGGAGTATAGCCATAAGTTAACCTTTCTTTCTCGGCCTTCCGGGGTATCACCAACATGGCGGAGAGTCAAGGGTTGCGGTGGTTAGAGTTCAGAGTCCAGAGTCCAGAGTTCAGTGAAGTATATATCTTCTTACTGGACTCTGGACTCTGGACTCCGGCCCCTCACAAGAAACTGTACGGATCCACATCCACCTTCACCTGCGTGGTGCGGGGGATGGGCACGGCAGCGATCCAGCGGCGCAGGAGCTTCTGGATACTGAGCGTGCGGTCGGCGCGCACCAGCAGCCGGAAGCGGAATTTCCCGCGCAGGCGGTAGAGCGGCGCGGGTGCGGGGCCGAGTATCGTCACCTGCGGCAGCGCCTCGCCCATCGCCTGCCGCCCGATGGCATGGGCCACCCGGCGCGCTTCATCCTCCTTGATGCCCGACACGATGATGGCCGCGAGCCGCGTGAAGGGCGGCATCAGCGCGATTTCCCGCGCATGAAGCTCCTCACCGAGGAACCCGTCGCGGTCGCCCTCCGCCATGGCGCGGATGGCCGGGTGATCGGGCTGCGCGGTCTGGAGGATGGCGCGCCCTGGCGCATCCTCGCGTCCGGCACGCCCCGTGATCTGATGCAATAATTGATAAGTACGTTCCGACGCGCGCAGGTCGCCGCCCGACAACCCGATATCCGCATCGATCACCCCCACCAGCGCCAGCTTGGGGAAGTGGTGTCCCTTGGCCATCATCTGCGTGCCGACGAGAATATCTATATCGCCCCGCTCCATGCGCGCGACCAGCGCCTCGGCCTCGGCCACGGTCTGCACCGAGTCGCTGTCCATCAGCGCCAGTTTCGCGTCAGGAAACAGCGCCGCCACCTCATCGCGCACGCGCTCCACGCCGGGGCCGCAGGGTGCGAGCTTATCCTCCACCGCGCATTTCGGGCAGGCCTTGGGCATCGGCTCGACATAGCCGCAATGGTGGCACTGGAGGGAGTGACGAGAGTCGAGAGTCGAGAGTCGAGAGTCGCGTGCGGCCCCCACCCCAACTCCTCCCGCTTGCGGGGGGAGGTTAGGTGGGGGGAATCTTCCCCGCGACTCTCGACTCTCGACTCTAACCACTCCCTTCCCATGCTGTACCAGCCAGGTCGAGCAGCTCGGGCACTGGAAGCGATGCCCGCAGGCGCGGCATAATGTCAGCGGCGCATAGCCGCGCCGGTTGAGGAACAGCATCACCTGCTGCCCCTTGCCCAGTGTGTCGGCAATGGCCGCGCGTAACGGGTCGGAGATCCAGCGCGTCGCGGGGAGGCCGCGAATATCCGCTATCTCGACCTCCGGGTATTCCGCCCCGGCATGGCGCTCGGGCAAATGCAGGCGGCCATAGCGTTTATTCTCCACATTGGCGACCGTTTCCAGTGCCGGCGTCGCCGACACTAACACTACGGGTATGCTCTCGATATAAGCCCTCACCACCGCCATAACGCGCGCCTGATAGATGACGCCCTCTTCCTGCTTATAGGCCGCCTCGTGCTCCTCATCGACCACGATGAGCGCGAGGTTCTTGAAGGGCAGGAACAGCGCCGAGCGCGCCCCCACCACCAGCCGCGTGCTGCCTTCCGCCACGCCGCGCCATGTATCGCGCTTCTTCGCGCGCGGCACGCCCGAGTGCCACACGGCGGGCGCAGCGCCGAAGCGCGCGCGGAACCGCTCCAGCCATTGCACCGACAGCGCGATCTCCGGCAGCAGCACCAGCACCTGTTGCCCCGCCTTGAGCGCCGCCTCGATGGCCGCGAAATAGACCTCCGTCTTGCCCGAGCCGGTCACGCCGTCGAGCAGCGTCGCACTGTATGTTTTCGCGGCAACCTTTTGTATCAACGCATCCGCCGCCGCAGTTTGCGCGGGCGAGAACTCCGTCACCCGGCGCTCGAAATCGAAATGCTGCTCCGGCAGCGGCACGGCCAGCGACACCTCTTCGATCGCCCCCGCCTCCGCCAGCCCCTTCACGACCGCCGCACCGACACGGGCCTGCTTCGTTATCTCGGCGGCGGAACGTGCGATGCCATCCGCCAACAACTCCAACACCCGCGTGCGCGCGGGAGTGCGCGATACCCCCTCTCCCTTAGGGAGAGGGCCGGGGTGAGGGGCCTGCACCCTCCGTATCCGGAATGCCCGCTGCGCCTTCGGCGCTTCCAGCGCCTCGGGCACGGAGAGCGCCATCTTGAGCACCGCCCCGCGCGGCGTCAGCGTATAATCCGCCACCCAGTCGATGAAGCTCCGCATCGCGGGCGTGAAGGGCGGCAGCGCCCCCAGCTGGTCGATGCCCTTGAGCTTCGCCTCGGGCACGTCGCTTGCGCCTTCGCCCCACAGCACGCCATGGAGCGTGCGGCCACCGAACGGCACGCGCACCAGCGCACCGTCGCGCACCGGCGTGCCGTCGGGCAGGCGGTAATCGTAAAGCTCGCCCATCGGGATGGGCAGCAGCACTTTGGCGCGCGGTGCGGACATGAACGAGGGTGCTCCCTATGACTCACATCCCTGACGCCCGTGAGGGCGATCCGGGATCTCACGATGGGCCCCCGGATCTTCGTCGCTTACGCTCCTCGTCCGGGGTGTGAATATATTTCCGAAGTGACTAATGCCTAGACCATAAGAAAAATCCTTAGTAAGTTACCGGCGAAATGTTATGAACGCCAGCCTTAACCGGTTCGCTTTCTGACGGATATTAAAGAAAGCGCCCCGGCAAGCGCGACTGCGCGTCGCGCCGTGTGGCGCGCAGCCATAAATATAAACTCAGGAGCCTTTGCTACATGAAATTCTTTGTTGATACCGCCGATGTGAAAGAAATCCGCGAGCTCGCCGCCACGGGCATGCTCGACGGGGTGACGACCAATCCTTCGCTGATCGCCAAATCGGGCCGCAAATTCCTCGAGGTCATCGAAGAGATCTGCGGCATCGTCGAAGGCCCGGTGAGCGCGGAAGTCGCCGCCACCGACGCCGACACCATGATCAAAGAGGGCAAAAAACTCCGCAAGATCGCCAAGAACGTCGCCGTGAAAGTGCCGCTCACCTGGGACGGGCTCAAGGCCTGCAAGGCGCTCTCCGACGACGGCGCGATGGTCAATGTGACACTGTGCTTCTCCGCCGCGCAGGCGATACTGGCCGCGAAAGCGGGTGCGGCCTTCATCTCGCCCTTCGTGGGCCGTCTCGACGACATCGGGCAGGACGGGCTCGACCTCATCGCCGAGATCACCACTATCTATAACAACTACGACTGGCCGACCGAAGTGCTGGTCGCCTCCGTGCGTAACCCCGTGCATATCGTGGCCAGCGCCAAGATGGGCGCGGACGTGGTGACGGTTCCTCCCTCGGTCATCAAGCAGCTGGTGAACCACCCGCTCACCGACAAGGGCCTCGAAACCTTCCTCGCCGACTGGAAGAAGACCGGACAGACGATTTTGTAGTATATGGCAATGCCCACCCTCGATACCGGCGAAGACAAGGATCCCATCATCACCCGCGAGCAGGTGATTCAGTACCTCATGGCGCATCCCGGTTTTCTCGACGAGAATCCGGAGCTGCTGACCTTTCTCACCCCACCCACCTACCAGTCCGAGGAGGGCGGCGTCGTCAACATGACGCGCTTCATGGTCGATCGTCTGCGGAAGGAAGTGGAAAAGGTACAGCGGCAGTTCGGTGAGCTGGTCTTCTCCGCGCGCGATAATCTCTCGGCGCAGGCGCAGGTGCATGAGGCGGTCATCCAGCTATTGCGCTCCGCCACCATCGAGGAGCTGCTCTCCATCACCTGCGTGGATCTGCAATCGGTGTTCGACGTCGACGTGGTGCAGCTCTGTCTGGAAACCGACATCGGCCCCCGCGAATACCTGCCTGAGGAGCACGCGCTGTCGGGCATGACGTTCCTCAAGCCCGGCATGGTCGACGCCATCCTCGGCAAGCACGAGAGCATCATCCTGGGCGCCAGCGGCGCGGCCATCAGCCAGATATTCGGCGAGGCGGCGGGTCTGGTGGGCTCCTACGCACTGGTGCGGCTACACCTCGACCACCCGCACCGCAACGGTCTGCTCGCCTTCGGCGTCCGCAACCCGGAGCGCTTCCACGAGCGGCAGGCCACAGACCTGCTGGAGTTCCTGGGCGCCATCATGGAACTCTGCCTCGACCGCTGTTTGCAGAAAACGGGGAAATAGGCGGGGTCTAAGACTCTTTGACTCTTTGACTCTCCGATTCTACTCTCCCCGTATGATCGCCACCCTGCCCCTCACGCTCACCGCTCAACTCGCACCCGACCTTCGCGATGCGGCCACCGCGTGGCTTTCGTGGCTTACCAAAGAGCGCCGCTATTCGGCGCATACCACCTCCGCATACCTGCGCGATTTTTCCGCATTCGTTGCCTTCTTCCACGAGTATCTGGGTGAGGGGCCGCTTACGCTGGCGCATCTGGAATCGTTGGATCTGCGTTCCCTTCGCGCATGGCTGGCGGCGCGCGCCGGGCGCACCCTCTCCGCCACCTCGACCGCGCGCGCCATATCGGTGATACGCAATTTCTTCCAGTTCCTCGACAAGCGCGGGCTGGCGCATAACCCCGCCGCGCGCCACCTTCGCCCGCCGAAAATTTCCAAGCCCCTGCCGCGCGCGATCACTGCCGGGCAAGCGGGCGACGCGGTGGAACAGATCGGTGAATTCGCTGGTGAAAGTTGGGTGAGCGCACGCGACACGGCGCTTCTCACCCTCATCTATGGCTGCGGACTGCGTATCGGCGAGGCGCTGTCGCTCGACGTCAAGGACATCCCTTCCGGCAACAGCATGGTGGTAACGGGCAAGGGCAACAAGCAGCGCGTCGTGCCGGTGCTGGCAGTCGTGCGCGAGGCCATCGCCGCCTACCTCGCGGAATGCCCCTTCTCCCTCTCCGGTGCGGATGCGCTGTTCGTGGGCGTGCGCGGCGAACGCCTCAATCCCGGCATATTCCAGAAGCGCGTGCGGGAGTTACGCATACGCATGGGACTGCCCGAGGACACCACGCCGCACGCCTTCCGCCACAGCTTCGCGACGCACCTGCTGGCAGGCGGCGGCGACCTTCGCACCATACAGGAATTGCTCGGCCACGCCGACCTCTCCACCACGCAACGCTATACGCATGTCGATACGGCGCGGCTGCTGGAGAGCTATCGCAGCGCCCACCCGCGCGCGGGCAAAAAATAGGGCCGCGCGAGGCGGCCCGGGGATAGTGCCTGCGGCAACCGGCTTTATTCCCTGCCGATGCCGGATTCTTTCTCCATTATGGCCGTGACTGCGGCGGTGACGCCGTATCCATAAGGAACATCCACCGCATTGCCGTTCCCCGCCAGCACCCGGCCGAATTCCGCCGCGCCTGCGGCGAACCTGTCAATATTGGCCCGGGCTTCCGGGTCGGGAAGCGCGTTTATCGCGGTTGCGAGGCGCAGCAGGTTGGGATCGGTGATCGATTCCAGATTATAGAGTTTCGTGTCCTGATTGAAGTCGGCCATGGCGATGGCCGCCAGATCCTTCTGGTTTATCCATACCCCGCTGCCGTCCGCGCCAGAAACGAACATGCTCCCATCCTGGCGAACGTCCACCTGATCGTCCTTATTGTCGATGAGCGCATGCACGGCCGCGACGCCGGAGATCACGCCGGTTCCATTCTCATCCAGAACCTGCGCTTCTACATTGTTGCCCTGCGCCGTCCCCACCTGATTGTCCGATAGCCCCTGCACTTTCTGGCCGAACACACCTTCCATCGCGTAGGTCTGCCCGACGGTTCCGCCCACGGCGGTGAGAAATGCGTCCGGCTCCATGCTGAAGCCTGCCGTGCTCCCGAGCGTGGCGACATAGGCCGCCACCGCAGGATAGTCTGCGGCCAGTTGCGTCAATTCGGCTTCGGTGATCGCCATATGCTCAGTCCTTTCGCACCGGAAAAATGCTCTCTATCAGCCTATCTGGTTGTTTCTGGCCGCAGAAGCGCCCTGCGCCGTTGCGGGAGATAGTTCCCCCAGATCTCCGTCCAGCGCATCGAGTTTGCAGAGCGCGTCGATCTGGAATGTCTGCACCCCGCCCAGCGCATTCGCGATCACATCCTCGTAAAGCGCCGCATCCTTCTGAGGCACGATCTTGTCGAGTTCGTCGATGAAGGTTCCCAGAGTGGTTCCCTGCTGGCCATTCGCCAGATCCAGCTGCGTGGCATTCAGGTAGGCGAGGCAAAGATTGGCCGTGATGCTCTTATCCGCATCGCCGCCCAGCCGCGCGATCATATCGTCTATATCCTGATCCGTAAGGCCCGACTCGAGGGTGCGGAGATGAAAATCCGCGATGGCGGGCGCAAGCACGGCCCCCTCGGGAATCGGCGCGAAGACCGTATCCATATCCAGCCCCAGATTACCGAGCAGCCCGCCATCCTCGCGCATCAATGCGGACAATTCTTCGGTGAAGGCCAGCTTCGCGCCCTCTTCGAGCGCCATGGGCGGGCGGGTATATTTCAGGTCGAGCGCCTCGATAGTCCGCAACTGGAGCGCCTCAAAATCCGTAAGCGGATCATGTGCGACCGCGCCCAACGCATGCTGGAGTTGCTTGAGAGCGGCCTTTATATCGTCCTGACCGCTCGCGATGTCCTGATTTTCTGACATATGCCTACCCGCTTACACTAACAGATCTGCGGCCCTTTATCGGCAGCAGCCACACCCTGTGCGGCAACCGGAGCCAATCCCCCGACATCGCAGGTGGCGCAGGCAGCAACATCGAATTTGGGCAGAGAGGCAATATCCAGCCCCTGCACGCCCAGCGGAGCGAATTCCGCGAGTTTCATGCTCACGCCGAAATCGTAATCATTCCCCTGCATCAGCGCGGCCTTGATGGTATCGGCATAGCGCGCGCCATCCGTATCGGATACGCGCTGGTTTATTTCTTCGAGGAACGCGCCGAAGCTGACCGGCTTTCCTGCCGCTTCGCATTGCACCTTCGTCGCCTCGAACGCCTCCATGATGACGTCCCGATCCGCTTCGCTGCCGAACTGCCCGGCGATAAAGCCCGCGACATCCGTACCGATCACCGTATCAAGACCGTATTTCTGCACGCCCAGCGGCGCGAATTCCTTGAGCTTCATGCTCACACCGAAGCTTATGTTGTCTTCCAGTGCCTGCGTGATGGTTTCGGCATAGTATGCGCCATTGCTGTCGGGCACACGCGCATTCA
>JADZBT010000178.1 GCA_020851915.1 Alphaproteobacteria bacterium
CGGATCAGTTCCATAACCGCTTGTCCAAAGCGATCATCCTCGACGGGTTCGCCATGATCACTCCCACGAAACTCAATGGCCGCGAGGTGCTGCGCCTCTGCACCATCAACCCGCGCACCACCGAGGATGATTTCCGCCTGACTGTCGAGAAGATGAAAACCATGGCACAGGATGTGCTGGATAAAGCGTAGAATGGGCCTCCGTCATCCTTCCCTGCTGTTCCTGATACTGTTCCCATTGTTGCTGGGCGGCGTGGATGCCCATGCGAGACTGGGCATCATTTCACCCTACGTGACCAGAGGGAAACAGGAGTTTTTTGCCGACGGTTATTATACGCTCGGCTCGGATTCCGGCGATCTGCGTCAGCGCGCCACCTACGGGCTGGGGCTGGATGACAGGCTTCAGCTTTTTGGCCGCGTGGTAGCGGATCGCGATCACAGCCCGAAGGATTTTCTTCGTCAGGCGGAGCTGGGAGGGAAGTACGAGCTGACGGACGGGCTGGGATGGCCGGTGGATCTGGCGATTTACGCCTCGGCGCTGTTCAACTATGAATCCGCGCATTCGCGCGGGTATCAGCTGCGCCTGCTGATGGGAAAAAAACATGACCGCGTGAGCATTACCTCGAATCTCATGCTGACGAATGATTTTGGCAACGGCATAGAGCATGGGCTGGCGGAGTTTCGCTGGCGCGGCGTGTATGGGTTGGGAGAAGATTCTCCCTATGCGGTAGGCGGCGAGTATTTTGGCAAATTCGGCACGCCCGAGCGCCTCATGTTCGACCGGGCGCAGGAACATCTGGCGGGGCCGCTGCTTTCCTACCGCTTCAACGACGCGGCCACCGGCGATCTCGGGATGTTGTTCGGACTCTCGGACAACGCGCCGGACGCCATGCTCAAATGGCGGGTTTCTTTCAGCTTCTAAAAATTCCGCGTATGCAGCGTAAAGCCCTGAGGCGTCGGCAGCAGGCTGAGATCCAGCCTGCGCGGTTGTTCTGGCAGGGGGCGCATCATCTCCGGTGCGGCGCGGAAATTCTGCACGTAGAAACTCCCTCTGAATCCACTCTTTTGCAGATCGTCCATGATCGCCGTCACGTCGTGTTCATCCAGCAGGCCGGTATGCACCGTGGTGCGTACCTCGAACGGTACGGCGCTTCTGCATAGCATGACGAGGCTGCTGTGGAATTCCGTGAACCCGTCGCCGCCGGTGACCTCGATAAATTTTTCACGTGGCGCCTTATAGTCCAGTGCCACATAATCAAGATGCCCGCGCAACAGGAGCATTTCAAGCTTGTCCGGGCGCAGCCCGTTGGTGTCGAGCTTGACCTTATACCCCAGCTCACGAACGCGCCGGATGAATTCCGGAAGCTCCGGCGAGAGCGTGCATTCTCCGCCAGAGATCACCACGCCGTCCAGCAGGTTCCGCCGCTCCTCCAGAAACTGCCAGACATCCTCCCACGGCAATCTGGCCTTCTTTCCTGTCACCAGCTCCGGGTTGTGGCAGTAGGCGCAGCGCATATTGCAGCCGCCGAACCACAGGATGCACGCCGTATGCTCAGGAAAATCCTGTAGCGTGAACGGCGTGACATCGCAGATGGGTAGCTTCATGGAGAAGTATGAATGTTAGAGCGTTTTTGGATTAGCTATATAACCCCTCCGCACCAGCAGACCCCTCATCCCCCCTTCTCCCTACCGTGTCCCCCGAAGCCTTGGCGTAGGGGGATGGGAGAAGGAGCTTCCATTCCCTCTCCCATAGGGAGAGGGTTAGGGTGAGGGGCCCGGTCTATCGGCGGAGCACTTCAATCAGCAGCGCCGTTCGCGGTCGAACAGCGGCAGATGCACGGCATCCTCGCGGAAGTGCTTGCGTTCGGCGTGCTCGCCTTTCTTGCCGAGGTTGAAGCTCGCCACCGGGCGGTGGTAGCCCATCACGCGCGTCCAGACGAGCGTTTCCTTGGCGCAATGCGGGCATTTGGGTTGCTCGCCCGCGAGGTAGCCATGATCCTCGCAGACCGAGAAGACCGGTGTCACGGTGACATAAGGCAGCCGGTAATTCTCGATGACGCTCTTCACGAAACGCTTGCACGCCTCGCCGGAGCTGATCTTCTCGTTCATGTAGAGATGCAGCACCGTCCCGCCGGTATATTTGCACTGGAGCGCGTCCTGCTTCTCAAGTGCGTAGTAGGGGTCGTCGGTGAAGCCGGCAGGGAGCTGGCTGCTGTTGGTGTAATAGATGTTCTCGCCATGGCCCGCCTGAAGTATGTCGGGGAAGTGTTTTTTGTCTTCCTTGGCGAAGCGGTAGGTCGTGCCTTCTGCGGGCGTCGCTTCAAGATTGTAGAGATTGCCGGTTTCCTCCTGGTAGAGGCGCAGCTTGCCGCGCATGAATTCCAGAATCTCCGTGCAGAATTCCACGCCCTCGGCCTTGCTGATGTCGTAGATGCGGCCATTGAAATTGAGCAGCATCTCGTTCATGCCGTTCACGCCGATGGTGCTGAAATGGTTCTGGAATCCGCGCAGGTAGCGGCGCGTATAGGGATACAGCCCGCGATTATACATCTCCTGCACGAAGACGCGCTTCTTCTCCAGTGTGGCCTTGGAAATATCCATCAGTCGCGTCAGTTCGCGGTAGAGCGCCGCCTTGTCGCCCTTGAAGCGGTGGCCTAGGCGCGCCATGTTGATCGTCACCACGCCGATGGAGCCGGTCATCTCGGCGGAGCCGAACAGCCCGTTGCCGCGCTTGAGCAGCTCGCGCAGGTCGAGTTGCAGGCGGCAGCACATGCTGCGTACGGCGTCCGGCGCGTAGGCTTCAGGATTGGCCACCTTGTTGCCGTCCGCATCCTTCATATACTGGCTGCCGATGAAGTTCTGGAAGTAGGAATTGCCGACCTTCGCCGTATTCTCGAACAGCGCCTTCGCGGCGGGGCTGTTCCAGTCGAAATCCTCGGTGATGTTCACCGTCGGGATGGGGAAGGTGAAGGGCTGCTGCTTGCTGTCGCCCTCGGTCATCACCTCGTAGAAGGCGATGTCGATCATCTCCACCTCCGGCTGGAAGTGCCTGTAGGCCAGAGCTTCCGGATCCTGCACGCCGCGCGCGCGGATGCGCGCCAGCATGTTCTCATCCGTCGTCTTTTCGAACAGGTGGTGGTGATTGCATGCCGGGAACTGGTCGCGCAGGTCTTTGGGCACGGTGAAGTCCAGCGTGATGTTAGTGAAGGGACTCTGGCCCTAGCGCGCCGGTACGTTCAGGTTATAGACGAAGCGGCGGATGGCCTTCTTCACCTCGGTGAAGCTGAGGTTATCCATGAACACATACGGAGCAAGATAGGTATCGAACGAGCTGAACGCCTGTGCGCCCGCCCACTCCGATTGCAGGATGCCGAGGAAATTGGCCATCTGCCCCAGCGCCTCGTTGAAGTGGCGCGGCGCGCGGCTGGATACGCGGCCCGGCACGCCGTTGAACCCTTCGTCGAGCAGCTGGCGCAGGCTCCATCCGGCGCAATAACCGGTCAGGCAGTCGAGGTCGTGGATATGCACGTCCGCGCGGCGATGCGCCTCGGCTTCCTCGTCGGAATAGACGCAATCCAGCCAGTAATTGGCGATGATCTTGCCCGCCGTCTGGTTGATGAGGCCTGCGTTGCTATAGCCGACATTGGCATTGGCGTTGATGCGCCAGTCCATTTTATTGATATATTCCTCGACGGTTTCCTTGCAGCTCACGATGCTGTCGCGGTGTCCGTCGATGACCGTGTCATCCTCCAGCAGCAGAAAGCGCTTCAGCACGCCGAACATATCCGCACGCGCCAGTTCCTGTTCCACAATATCGGAACATTCCCGGGCGTTGCGTGGCCGGGCCTCCTGAAGTCGCAACGCCAGCACGGCATAGAACTCGGTGGGGAGGCTCTTCCCTGCGGCTGCAAGCGCATGACGGAGTTTCTGGCGCACTTCATCCGGCAGAAGGAATCCTGCTGTGACCGTGCTTCTGTCGCCCCGCTCCATTACCGCTTGTGTCATAGTGCCTGCTCCTTGGTATGATTTTTATGAAATATTCTCTTGTTGGCCAAAGACGCGGAATATACCATATATAGGTGTCGTCTTGGCGTTCGTAACACCACATTTTGTATCACAGGCTTTTTGACAAAATGTGACCTAGGTCAAATTCGCGACCTTTTTATGCACTATAAGGCGTCTTGTGGGCTTGTCCCTGTAAAATTAACCTCTTGAGGAGCGTAGCAATGAAGAAGCAGCTTGTGCGGACTATCACGGTATTAATGGCAACCAGCGCGTTGGCGGGGGTGTCGCAGGCGCAGGCAGGTGAGGGCGGCGATGCGCTCAAGAAGATGCTGATCGACGACGCGAAGCCGTACGTTGATGCGCGCCTTCGTTACGAGAACGTGGATCAGGACGGCATGGCGGAAGATGCGGATGCCTCTACGCTGCGTACCAAGCTGGGCTACAAGACCGGTGAGCTGAACCATTTCAGCGCAACGGTGGAAGTAGAGAACGTCACCGTAGTTGGCAATGACAGCTACAACGACACTGTGAATGGCAAGGTTGCCTACCCGGTGGTAGCGGATCCGGCCTCCACGGAGCTCAACCATGCGTTCGTGACCTATACGGGTCTGGCGGGAACCACCCTTCAGGTCGGTCGCCAGCCGCATAACCTCGATAACCAGCGTTTCATCGGCACGGTGGGCTGGCGTCAGAACGACCAGACCTATGATGCCGCGATGATCGCCAACACCTCGATCCCGGATACCACGCTGATCTACAGCTTCGTGAACAACGTGAACCGCATCAACGGCGATGACCATCCGCTGGGCGATCTCGAAACCTCCACGCAGGTGTTCAATGCCAATTATGCCGGTCTGCCTTTCGGCAAGATCACCGGCTACGGCTACCTGATCGATCTGGAAGAGACGGTCGTATATGGCCTTTCGTCCAAGACCTTCGGTTTGCGTTTTGCGGGCGACCATGCGGTGTCCGAAGCGGTGAAGCTGCTGTACGCTGCGGAATACGCCAGCCAGAGCGACTACGCGGATAACCCCACCAACTACACGGCGGATTACTCCCTGCTCGAAGGCGGCGTGGGCTTCAACGGCGTGACGGCGAAGCTCGGCTATGAAGTGCTGGGCAGCGACAACAACGGCACGGTGTCGTTCCAGACGCCGCTTGCCACGCTGCATAAGTTCAACGGCTGGGCCGATAAGTTCCTGTCCACTCCTGCTGCGGGTCTGGAAGACATCTATGCTGATCTCTCCTACAAGGTTGGCGGCACGGGCAGCGTAGCGGACGGTACGATGTTCCAGATCGCGTACCATGATTTCTCGGCCGATACCGGCGGGGCGGATTACGGTACGGAGTGGGATGCGCTGGTGTCCTATCCGTTCGCGGAGCACTACACTGCGGCCCTCAAATACGCCGATTACGAAGCTGACAGCTTTGCGACCGACACCCAGAAATTCTGGTTTGAGTTGGGAGCGAAGTTCTAACGCTTAGTTGCTGAATCCCAATCTTGCACATGATGGGACTGCCGCCCGTCGTAACCTTCACCGGTTGCGGCGGGCGGTTCCGTTTGAGGGATTTACCAGACGAATTCGGGGCCGGTCAGTTCGCCAATGGTGGTGTCGACGAGGATGACGACCGTGCCGTTGAGCGTGATGGTTACGTCGCCGTCCGCCTGCGTGGCGGCGGCGTGCACGGCCGCTTCGCTCACGGATTTGGCATAGTGCAGCACGTCCTGTCCGACGGTAAAATCGAGGATAGTATCCGTGCCGCCGCCGGTCTTTTCGAAGTAGAATGTGTCATTGCCCGTGCCGCCGGTAAGTGTGTCATTGCCGAAGCCGCCATAGAGCGTATCGTTACCGATACCGCCCACGAGCACGTCGTCGCCTTTCGAGCCTTTCAGTATGTCGTTATCTGCGCCGCCGTTCATGGTGTCGTTGCCATCTGCGCCGGTGAGTATGTCATTGCCCGCATCGCCGTTCATCGTGCCGGATACTACTTTTGCCGAGATCTTGTCCACGCCGTCGCCGCCGTTGGCGGTAGCGCCCGCGACCACGAGGGTGATGCTGTCATCGTCTGCACCGCCGTTGATGATCGTGCCCGTGCCGCCTCCGGTGATGGCGTCTTTGCCTGCTTCGCCGTTGAGCGTCTGGCCGGTGGAGCTGCCGGTGATCTTATCGTCGCCCGCCCCGCCGTAGATGGTATTGCCTGCGCCCTTGGCGGTGATGGTGTCCTTGCCGTCGTCGCCGTACGCGTAACCGCCCCCGGCGTTCATGGTGATGCCGTCGTCGCCCGCGCCGCCGTAGATGCTGTCCACGCCTGCGGATGAGGTCAGTTTATCGTTGCCGGTAAGCCCATACAGGTAATCGTTGCCGGTCGTGTCGACGATGGTGTTGTTCAGGCCGGTTCCCGCGATGGCGCTCACCTGCGTGGAGCCGAGGGTGATGCCGTATTTGCCGCTGGCGAAGCCGCTGAGCGCAATACTGGACGTTCCCGCCGCAGTGGTGATGGTGCAGATCGAGCCGGCCACCGTCAGCGTGAATGCCGCAGTGCTGCCAACCAGCATATATGTACCCACGCCGGTCTTGAGTGCGGAACCGCCCAAGGTGGCGCCGTCGATCACGATGACGCCGCTGCCGTCGGTTTCGGTGACGCTATCGCTACCGCTGTTCAGGCCGAATTCATAGCTGTCCAGGCCGCCGCCGCCCACCAGCGTATCATTTCCCGCGCCGCCCACCAGCGTGTCGGCGCCGCCGCCACCGGTGAGCAGGTTATTGAGCGCA
>JADZBT010000179.1 GCA_020851915.1 Alphaproteobacteria bacterium
GATACGGCTTCCATCAGCTCCACGCCCACCACGCGCTCCGTGCCATCCGCGCCTGCGCGGCGCGCGAGCCAGACCAGCGGCATGCCGTCGGGCACGGTCATGCCGGTATGATTCAGTACGTCGCGCAGACGCGCATCCCGCTGTGCCTCGACCAGCAAATGCACATTCGCGACCACCACATAATGTGGCGTGGAATCTTCCACCCAGCGCAGCATCTCCGCCGCCGCTTCCGCGCGCGTGGTGACGCTGACACCCACCTCAAGCAGCCTGATACGCCGCATATCCCGTTGCCTCCTCGTATAACCCTGATAAAGCGCCATACTGTGCCTGCGGCGTGAAATGCCGCTCGTAGTGTGCGCGCGCATTGTGACCCATGGCGCGCATCTGCTTCTCATGCGACAGCGCATAGCGGATTCCTTCAGCAAGGCTTGCCGCGTTGCCCGACAGGGTATGGAGTCCTGTGACACCATTCCGGATCATCTCGCCAATCGCTCCCTGCGATACGCCAATGACCGGCGTGGACGCCGCAAATGCCTCCGCCACCGCAAGGCCAAAGGTTTCATAGCAGAGCGACGGCACGGCGACCGCCACCGCGCGCCGCATCTGTTCCTGCACCTGCCATGGTGAGATACGGCCCAGCCAGCGGATACGCGCATCCACCCTCGCGGCCTGCGCCACCAGCTCTGCCAGCGGCCCATCGCCTGCGAGGGTGAGATGATGCGATGCGTCCAGCCGGGCAAAGGCGTGGAGCAGTACGCGCACGCCTTTCTCCTCCGACAGCCGCCCGGCATACAATATGCCGCTACGCGGCTGCTCGTCCCCCATCAGAGAGGGTACGCCATGCGGGATCACCCGGAGGCGCGAACGGGCGATGCCCATTGCGCTCAATTTGTCGGCGACGAAGTGGCTGGGCGCAATGAAATAATCGATCTGACCCCACAGGTTCTGAACCTGTTGTAGGGTAAGGATGCCCGCCGCCGCCGCACTCGCGACCCTGCTGCCGCGATAGCAGCGATGGCGCACGGCGGGCCATGCGTTTCCTGCCTCCGGACATTCCTCGCAGTTGGTTCCGCCGCGAAAGAACAATCCATTCGCGCATCGCAGGCGGTAGTTATGCACCGTCATGGCAATCGGGACACCCAGCGACCTTGCTGCGGCGATCACCGGTGGAGCGATCATGGGAAACGTATTGTGCAGATGGACGACGTCCGGCCGGAACGCAGCAACCACGGAGATATTGCTCCGGGGTGTTACGCACGTCACCGCATGGCCGTGGGATTCCAGCAGCGCCATCTGGCGATCCACGGCAACATCCTCGCCGCCATATTCCCTGTAATAACGATGCGCCAGCAGAATCCTCATAGCGCGTATCCATATTCCAAAAGCGGCAGCCCGGTGAGCGCCTGCGTGCTGCGATTGCTCTCCTCGAATCTGCCCGCGCAGAGCTCGGTCACCGTTTTGGCGCGGCGGCGTGATACAAAATTTTCTGCTGGCGAAGGAACGATACTCCCCAGCTTCGCAAAAAACGGGTCGGCGACCCTGTGGGCGTTCGGTATCGCCATGGGACTCCAGCCATTGGCTTCTCCGCGCTGGAGCAGCGGGTTGATCCGCCGCTGCACTGCAAGGCCCACGGCGGAACGGGCAGCGTTCTCCGCCGTATCGACCGGCATATCGCCCGTATGATCGCCGCCGGTGACGTCACGCAGAAATTCCTGCGGCGACGCGCGGAACCGCTCATAGGCCAACACACGCACATGTTCCGCACCGAACAGGCGATGATAGAGCGCGACGATCCCGTCATATTTCAGGAAGTCGAAACGGAAGATCGGCGACCACGCCCCATGATCCGGCGGCTGCATGAAGTCACGGATGGAACAGGCCCCGCCGGAGCGCACATAGAGGCCATACCATGATGCAATGAGCGCCCGCTGCTCGCGGATGACCAGCAGTATCTTCGCATCGGGGAATACCGCTTTCAGGCGTTCGGCATAGAGCGGGATGGTAAGCCCGCGATTGAACGGAGTTCCCGTGAAATGCTCCAGCGAGATGACCGGGGTCTTACCGTTCTGTTCCGACTGCGCGAGCGCCTCGGCGAATCGCGCACGCACTGCGGCCGGATCGAAATCGAATACGCCGGTGCGATCGAATGCATTTTCTACCGTCACGCGGTCGAGTGGTGCAAATCCGTTCGCTGCGGTGAACAGGTGCTTACGCATCCATGTCGTCGCGGTCTTGTGCAGGCCGATATGAACCAGCGGCATCATGCCAGCACCTCGCGGCGGTAGCGGTACGCATGGCAGGCGGCAAGCCCGACGCCCATCACCGACCAGAACCAGATGCCGCCCATCGGCCCTTCGAGATATGGATCGAAGGAGGCATTCACCAGCATCGCCAGCCAATAAGTGAACAGCAGCAGGAACAGCGCCTGCCACTCGCGGTGGCCGCATGACCGCGCATGAAATAACGCGACGATCAGGCTTCCGGCATAGGCCAGCTGCAACGCCACCCATAGCGCGAATCCCGGCACGCCCGTCCGCGCCAGCACCGTGAGATGCACGTTATGCGGGCTAAGGAGGCTGGCATCGTCGCGCACCTGGAATCCATCATCGTCGGCAAGGTTGATGCCAAACCCCTTGCCGGTCAGGAAATACTCGCCACCGAAC
>JADZBT010000180.1 GCA_020851915.1 Alphaproteobacteria bacterium
AGGAACTGGGCGATCTGCTATTTGTGCTGGCTAATGTCGCTCGGCATCTGAAGATAGACGCGGAAGAATGCATCCGTAATGCCAACGCCAAATTCGAGCGACGATTCCATTACATCGAAGAGCAATTCAGCAAACGCGGCAAACCGCTCACCGAAGGCAGCCTCGAAGAGATGGAAGCACTGTGGGTGGAAGCGAAGAAGAAAGAGGTGGCCTAGAATTTAGTCATTCCCGCGCAGGCGGGAATGATTTAACTACGAGCCGTACCTCTCTCAAGGCCAGTACGAGCGACTATACCCTGCCAGCCATCCTTAAGCGTTTTTGGAGAGAACAAGTCAGTAAATTTCTTGTCGGGCGGGCGTGAGTCTACTTCTCCGCGCTCTTGCCTTTCCTGCGCTCCGATGCGCGCACCCTCGTAAATAATCACCGTCAACGCCGACACGCCAAAGCCAAGCACGCCGCCGATGGCCTTGCCAAGCGTTGTCTTACCAAACTTAGTGCCGAGGAACGATGATACCGCCGTCCCCAGAGAAGCGGCGATCCAGAAAGCAGCGTTGTTGGTGTCTTTTCCTGAGTCAACTGAATTCAGATTTACGCTCACTTTATGAGAAGTTGCATTATTCTGTGACGCATCCGTACCCGCGCCCTTAGCTATACCCGACAGAATTTTCTCCACGTTGGGATCCTTTAATACATTACTCACTAAGGACAAGGTTGGATCTATCATCTCGAGTGTTACGCCTCCCATACTGGCCACCAATTTTCTATAGCTCTCGTCCATAGAATCGAGGATATGTGCCAGCTGTTTAGCTACTTCTGCAATCTTTGCCGATCCCTCAGGCAATTTGGAGAGCACCAGCGCCACTTGTTTCATGGGATCACTGCTTTCTTTTGCGCCATGCTCTTCTATACTTGCTTCCTTGGCTGAGGCCATTAAGGGCACGAGGATCGAAGCTATATCCTCAACTAAGCCGGAATCCAATAGGACAACTCCTTCCTCAAGAAGCGCCTTAATGAACTGTGAGCTGAAACCCGTGAGTTGATGAAGCCGTTCGTGCCCATCTTCATATTTTGCTGCAGGTTCTAGAATAATTCTGGCATTGCCCAGCATGCTACCAGCCATCATGGGCATCGCACTGGCAGCCATTTCTTCTTCTGATTGGTGGGTTAACTTGGCGCGCCCAGCCAATAAAAGCATTTTTCCAATCATCACCGCCTGATTAAATTTGATTCTCAAATTTGGATCAGAGCCCGTGTATGCCTTCATCAACGAACCAGCTGCGCTTAGATAATCAAAAGGTGATAAATCGTTTTTCTCAGACCTGATTTTGACAATTTTTACGACCGTACTATAGCATTCCTGAGGCGTCATATCCGCAATACACATCGCACGCAAGAAAAACGCAGACGCCCCACCAGGCATAACCGTAGCCAACCTGTTGGTTTGTGGATTATCGTCAAATTCTTGCTCGGGGAATAGATTACTCCACTGTGCCATGAACTCACCTTGAGAGATTTTCCCAAGGCCTGAGACAAAAGCTTTTTCATCTACTCCCGCTTTAGAAAGTAATTCAGCAAGATCAGAATTAATCGTGTCGGTTGCCATTGAAATTTCACTATTTATACTGCTACAAGCATTGTAGGTAATAAGTGTTACAGATTTGTTAAGTCACAATAAATAAATTTATTCATATTTATCATATGCTAAATAAAATCATATTCATCACCGGCGCAACGTCCGGTTTCGGAAAGGCCACGGCGGAGAAATGCGCGTCGGCAGGCGCGAAACTGATCCTGCTCGGTCGACGCGCAGAACGTTTGCAGTCGCTCAAAAAACAACTGAATGGCACGGCCATCCACCTCATCGCTTGCGATGTGCGCGACCGCGAGGCACTGTTCCGCGAGGTGGCCGCCCTGCCCCCGGAATTCGCGGATATCGATGTGCTGGTGAACAATGCCGGGCTCGCGCTGGGATTGGAAAAAGCGCATGAGGCACGGCTTGAGGAATGGGACGAGATGATCGATACCAACGTCAAGGCGCTGGTGGCGCTCACTCGCGCGGTGCTGCCGGGGATGGTGGCGCGCGATCGCGGGCATGTCGTTAATATCGGCTCCATCGCGGGGAGCTATCCCTACCCCGGAGGAAATGTCTATGGCGCGACCAAGGCGTTCGTGGAACAGTTCTCTCTGAACCTCCGCGCCGACCTGCTGGGAACGAATGTACGCGTGACCAACATTGAGCCGGGACTCTCGGCAGAAACAGAATTCTCACTGGTACGCTTCCGTAACGATGCCGAGAAAGCAAAGAAGGTTTACGAGGGAACGCAACCGCTGACCGCAGAAGATATTGCCGATGCCATCCTCTGGGCCATCACCCGGCCCGCGCATGTGAATATTAACCGTATCGAACTGATGCCCACCTGTCAGGCCAGCGGCCCGCTCGCGGTGGCGCGGAAGGAGCGCCCCTGACCTCGCCGTATCCGGCTAATTCCCCTTCTTCTCCAGCACTTCCAGATTATGCCAAGCCTTGTCGTAATAACCTGCGCTCTCGGTGAGGGCCATATTCAGATAGCTCTTGGCCAACTCCTTGTCATTGGCAAGTTTGGCATAATAACCGAGGTTATTATAGAGATGCGCACCTTCGAGATGCTTCTGTGCAAGTAGTTTGGCATCTTCCATCTTTCCGGCGATGGCGTAGACCAGCGCAAGATTGAGGTCGATGCGCTTCTGTTGTGCAGATTTGTTATCGGGCTGATGTCTCTGCGCCAGTTGGAAGGCGTGGATCGCCTTGTCGTAATCCCCCTGAAATGCCAGCGACAAGCCTATATTGTTCAGAATGATTGGATTGTTATCATTCGCCTTCAGCGCCGCTTTGTAATATTCCAGCGCCTCATCGGTACGCTGCTTGGCAGAAAAGATAATGCCCACCGCGTTGATCGCCCGCCAACGGGTGGCATCGCGATCCATCACCGTGGTCAGCAGATTGGCCGACTCCTTGAGGTCGCCCTTGGTAAGCAGGGCCAGCCCCTTCCCTTCCATCGCGTCAATATCGCCCGGAGTCTTGTCCAGTATCTTCTGATAGTTCTCGAGCGCCTTCTCAAGCTTGCCTATGCGACGCTGGGCGTCGGCATAGTGCAGAAGATATTCCTTATTATCCGGACGACGATTCAACAGCTGCTCATACTGTCCTGCCGCCTTCTCGTAATCGCCCGCAGCTTCAGCCTTCCGCGCGCTATCAAGCCACAGGGTTTCCATCGCCGGCACGTCGGGTTCACCCTCTTTCTTGGCCAGTCCGGCAGCATCCAGCTTGGGTGCGGGAACGCCGGTACATCCGGCAAGCACGGCCAATAAAGCCGCCATTAACAGGGTACGATAGAACATCGTGTGCATGATACCTCTCTTCGTCACAGCTATAACCTCGAACCCCACCCTCAGCAAGACAAAAGCTTGTCAAATGCGCGCGGGCGCATTATAAGTGCCGAAATTAACGGATCGATAGATGGCAAAAAAGACCTACCGATTTCCTCACAAGCACCTGCTCGGCATCCGCGGCCTTTCCGCCGAAGACATCCAGTACTTGCTCGACGTCGCCGAAACTCACATCGCCAAAAACCGCCAGCAGAATAAAAAGAAAGACTCGCTGAAAGGCCGCACGGTCATCAACCTGTTCTTTGAGAATTCCACGCGCACGCGCACTTCGTTCGAGCTCGCGGGCAAGCGACTGAGCGCCGACGTCATCAACATGTCGGCGACGCATTCCTCCATCAAGAAGGGCGAAACGCTCATCGACACCGCGATGACACTCAACGCCATGCACCCGGACATCATCTGCGTACGCCACCCGGAAAGCGGTGCGGTGCAGCTGCTCTCCGAGAAGGTGAATTGCGCGGTGGTGAACGCCGGTGACGGCACACACGAACATCCGACGCAGGCGCTGCTCGACGCACTCACCATCCGCATGAAACGCGGGCCGCTGAAAGGGCAGACGGTCGCCATCTGCGGCGACATACTGCATAGCCGCGTAGCGCGCTCGAACGTGGCGCTGCTCACCACCATGGGCGCGAAGGTGCGCC
Organism: Alphaproteobacteria bacterium; assembly: GCA_020851915.1. Taxonomy (GTDB): domain Bacteria; phylum Pseudomonadota; class Alphaproteobacteria; order Rickettsiales; family RI-342; genus JADZBT01. The sequence continues at coordinate 4,071 of JADZBT010000180.1, forward strand.
TCATCGGCCCGCCGACGCTGATGCCGCGCTTCGCCGATGCGCTGGGCGGCAAGGTCTATCACAACATGCGCGAGGGGCTGAAGGGCTGCGACATCATTATGATGCTGCGCCTCCAGACCGAACGGATGCAGGGCAGTTTCGTGCCGTCCATCCGCGAATATTTCCACTTCTACGGACTGGATGCGGAGAAGCTCTCGCACGCCAAGTCCGACGCGCTGGTGATGCATCCCGGCCCCATCAATCGCGGCGTGGAAATTTCCGGAGAACTCGCCGACGACATCCAGCGCAGCGTGATACTCGACCAGGTGGAGATGGGCGTCGCGGTACGGCAGGCGGTGCTCGAAGTGCTGGTGGAAGGGCTCGACGCATGACCTACACTGCCACCCACCCGCTGGGCTACGGCCTCAGCAACGACAAAGCACGCATGAATATCGACTGGGTGCATCATGTGCTTTCCGAACAGAGCCACTGGGCACAGAGCATTCCGCGTGACGTGGTGGAACGATCCATTGCCAATTCGCTGTGCTTCGCCATCTATGCACCGGACGGACAACAGGTCGCCATCGCGCGCGTGATCTCGGATTTTGCGACATTTGCGTATCTCAGCGACGTGTATCTCGAAGAATCGCATCGCGGCAAAGGGCTCTCCAAATGGATGGTACAGCACATACTGGATTATCCTGACCTGCAGGGTCTGCGGCGCTTCGCGCTGGTCACCACCAACGCGCATGATCTCTATCGCGGCTGCGGATTCGTGCCCGTGCACCATCCGGAACGGTGGATGGAACGCTATAATGCCGAGGTATATAATGGCTAAGCAGATATTCACCATGCCGAAGGCGAGTGCTGACCCAAAACGTAAGGTGGCATACATCAATGCCCGCCTGCTCGACCCCGCGACCAAACTGGACAAGAAAGGCGCGCTGCTCACCATCGGCGATACCATCGCGGATGTCGGCCCGAAGCTGTTCAACGACGGCGTGCCGAAAGGCATCGAGGTGGTGGATTGCAAGGGGCAATGCCTCGCGCCCGGACTCATCGATATGCATGTGCATTTCCGCGTGCCGGGGCAGGAATATAAAGAGACGCTGGAGAGCGGCAGCAAATCGGCGGCAGCAGGCGGTATCACCACGGTGGCCTGCATGCCCAACACCGACCCGGTCATCGACGAACCGTCGCTGGTGGAATACATCCACCGCCGTGCGAGCGAGATGAGCTACATCAACATCCGCACCTTCGGCGCGATCACCAAAGGCCAGAAAGGCGAAGAGCTTTCCGAGATGGGCCTGATGGCGGAAGCCGGTGCAGTCGGTTTTTCCGATGATGGTCGTCCCGTGATGCACCCGCTCGTCATGCGCCGCGCGATGGAATATGCCAGCCAGTTCGGACTCATCGTGTCGCAGCATTGCGAAGATCTCAATCTGAGCGGCAACGGCAGCATGAATGAGGGCAAGACCGCCACCATCCTCGGCATCCCCGGTATTCCCAACGCGGCGGAGACCATCATGGTCGAGCGCGACATCCGCCTGCTCGAAATTACCGGCGGGCATTACCATGTCGCACACATCTCGGCAGCGGAAGCGGTAGATGCCGTGCGTAAGGCGAAAAAGCGCGGGCTCAACATCACATGCGAGGCGACGCCGCACCACTTCACCCTCGCCGACGACGCGGTGGAAGGGTATCGCACCTTCGCCAAGATGTCGCCACCGCTGCGCTCGCAACTCGACAAGCAGGCCGTCATCGACGGGCTGAAGGACGGCACGATTGACGCCATCGCCACCGACCACGCGCCGCACGATCCGGAGAGCAAGCGCGTACCGTTCTGCTGCGCGGCCAACGGCATCGTGGGACTGGAAACCGCCCTGCCACTGAGCCTCGCGCTCTATCATAGCGGTAAGCTGTCACTGCTGGAAGTGATCCGTGCACTCACCCTCCGCCCGGCGGAGCTGATGCGCCTCCCGGCAGGTCGCCTGAAAAAAGGCGCGCCCGCCGACCTCACCCTGTTCGATCCCACCCGCAAATGGAACATCGACATCAAGGCATTCCACAGCAAGCAGCATAACTCCCCACTGGACGGACACGCGGTCAAGGGCATCGCACTCCGCACCGTGGTGAAGGGACAGACCGTATTTGAATTGAGGGGATAGAATGGAACTTACCTTCGCATTCCCGCTGGATCGCTGGTTCTCACAACAGGTGCTGCATAAGGCCAAAGGGGAATTGTACGACTACGTTGGATTCAGGACGTTTCCACTGAGCGAACAGACTCAGGCGGAACAGACCGTAGAATTTTTGCAGAGCTTTGGAGTGAGTTCCGCCTTTCTGTATCGCAGCAGGCATAATTCTCGCATTGCTGTGGTAGCCGACCTGGACGAACTGGAAACCTTCAAACTGATGCATATGCCAGACATGGCACTCTCATCGCCAGAACACAGCAGAGAAACAGCAGAGAGTAAAGTCAGCAGACAAGCACAAGCCGATGAAATAGAGCGGATCGGAAAACTGATAACCAGCCTGAGGCATCCCGGCGCAACCATGAGCATGAGTTGATATGCCATCCCACAACCCCATCATCTGCGCGATCGATACAACGGATGTCGCCGAGGCGAAGGCGCTGGCTGCATCGCTGAAGCCACATATCGGCATGGTAAAGCTGGGGCTGGAATTCTTTACCGCTAACGGTGCTGCAGGAGTGCGCGAAGTGACGGCTGGCGGCACTCCGCTGTTCCTTGACCTCAAGTTCCACGATATTCCCAATACGGTGGCGGGTGCGGTGCGCGCGGCCATCGCGCTGAAGCCGCAACTGATGACCATCCACGCCTCCGGCGGAAAAGCGATGATGCAGGCTGCCGCCGATGCCGCACGGGGAAGCGGTGCAAAAATTCTGGGCGTGACGGTGCTCACCAGCATGGACGACAGCGACCTCGCCAGCATCGGCGTACAGGCGACAGCACCAGATCAGGTACGTCGGCTGGCCGACCTCGCATTGCGATCGGGGTTGGATGGCATCGTCTGTTCGCCGCAGGAGATCACATTGCTGCGCGCGCATTGCGGAAAAGACTTCACACTGGTGACACCCGGCATCCGTCCGGCAGGAAGCGATAAAGGCGACCAGAAGCGTACCCTCACCCCGAAAGAAGCCCTCGCACACGGCGCGGATCATCTCGTTATCGGAAGGCCTATCACGCAGGCGGCGGATCCGGTGACTGCGGCGAAGGCAATCAAAGCATCATTATAGATTGTCATTCCGGCGAAGGCCGGAATCTTATTGCTCAGCACGCATCAACGGATAGATGAGATCCCGGCCTCCGCCGGGATGACATACTTCGTATGTCACTTCTTCATCCAGCGGCTGCCCGGCTTTACGGCGGGCACGTCTTTCAGGTGCGCGGGCAGCGCATCCGCCGGGAAGGCCGCAACTTCCAGCGTCATCAGCGATACCAGCGGTACGCCGAGGGTTTCTTCCGCCTTGCCACCGCTGCGATCCACCAGCGATGCCTCGCCGATGACGATGCCGCCATGGTCGAGGATGCACTGATAGGTTTCACGTGAGGACTTTCCGGTCGTGACCACATCCTCGACGACGAGCACATTCGCTGACGGCGGGATGTCGAAGCCACGGCGCAGTTGGAATACGCCGTCCTGACGCTCGCAGAATACTGCGGGCACACCGAGCTGGCGGCCCATCTCGTAGCCCACCACCACGCCGCCCATGGCGGGCGCCACCACGATGTCGATGCGGGTGGTGATGCGCTTCTTCACCAGCTTCGCCAGCGCCTTGCAGAGGCGCTCGGCACGGGCGGCGTCCATCAGGACGCGCGCGCATTGCAGGTAGGTATCGCTGTGCAATCCCGACGACAGGATGAAGTGGCCGTTCAGGATAGCGCCGGCGTCCTTGAATTCCTTGAGTACTGCATCGTTCTTCATTCACTTACCTCTATATTGTCTATCAGCCGTACGCTGCCCAGCTTTGCCGCTACCAGCAGCCGCGCAGGACGCACGATACTCGTGACCGGCTCCAGCGTCGCCGCGTCACAGAGCTCCAGGTACTGCACTTCGCCGAACCCGGCATCCGTCAGTTCCTTTTTGCCCCACTGGAGCGTGTCGGCCACCTTGCCTTGCCGGATGCGGCGCTTCGCTTCCTGCATCATGCGGGGAAGCGCCGCCGCCGCCTTACGCAAACTGGGCGTAAGGTAGGCGTTGCGCGACGACATGGCAAGCCCGTCCGCTTCGCGTATAATGGGTGCGCCGAGAATTTCAACCGCTATATCCATATCCGTGACCATACGGCGGATTATCTGCAACTGCTGGTAGTCCTTCTCGCCGAATACCGCAATATCGGGCCGCACCTGTAACAGCAGCTTGGCGACCACCGTGGCCACGCCATCGAAGTGTCCGGGACGGAAACGCCCGCACAGGCCATCGCCCAGCTTATCGACATGGATATGCGTCGCGAAGCCGTGCGGATACATATCCTCCACGCCTGGCAGATAAGCCAGCGCCACGCCCTGCTCCGCCAGTTGCTCGCAATCCTCCGCTTCCATGCGGGGATAACGGCCAAAATCCTCATTCGGGCCGAATTGCGTGGGGTTGACGAAGATGCTGGCCACCACGTGATCCGCCCTGCTTTTCGCCATATCCACCAGCGACAGATGCCCGGCATGGAGCGCGCCCATGGTCGGAACGAAGCCGATACGCCCGCCGCCGCTACGCAGCGCGGCCATCTCCTTGCGTAATTCCGCCGCTGTCCGGGCGATTCTCATGGCTTGTGTCTCGTATGTATCCGTTATACAACCGTGTCCGCCTGTGTAACCAGCTTAAGCGTGCAATGCAATACCCCGATCCAAAAACCGCCTATGACGCGCTGATCGCCGAGGGCGACATCACCCCCGATGCCGCGCAACAGCGCCTGCTGGAGTTGTTCCAGGCCCTGCATGGCGAGGTGGCCGCCCACAAGCCTCGCCGGGGGATGCTCTCGTTCCTGAATAAGCCCGCGCCACGCAGCCTGTATATCCACGGCGATGTCTGGCGCGGCAAGTCCATGCTGATGGACATGTTCTACGAAACCGTGCCCGTGCCCAAAAAGCGCCGGGTGCATTTCCACGCCTTCATGCTGGATGTCCATGCGCGCATCCATGCATGGCGGCAAGCCAATAAAGAAAAAGACAAGGACGCCGATCCGCTGCTGCATGTATCGCGCCTGCTGTCGGAAGAAGCATGGGTACTGTGCTTCGACGAATTTCAAGTGGCGGACGTCGCCGACGCGATGATACTGGGCCGCCTCTTCACCCTGCTGCTCGAACAGGGTGTGGTGATCGTCGCCACCTCGAATCGCATACCGCAGGAGCTCTACAAGAACGGCCTGCAACGCGAACGCTTCTTGCCTTTCATCGATCTGCTGCTGGAACGTTTCACCGTATTCGCGCTGGACGGGCCGGAGGATTACCGCCTGAAGCAGTTACGCAGCATGAAGAAGACCTATGTCATCGCGCAGGGTAAGGCATCGTCCGCGTTCATGGAAAAAACCTTCGCCACGCTCACCAACCACGCCGTGCCGGAAACGCAGGTGGTGGAGGTGCAGGGACGGCGCATCATGGTTCCGAATGCCCATGGCGGCATCGCATGGCTCTCGTTCGCCGACCTGTGCAACCAACCGCTGGGCGCTGCGGATTACATTGAAATCGCACAGGAATTCCACACCATGCTACTCAGCGACATTCCCCAGCTCTCTGCGGGCAAGCGCAACGAGGCCAAACGCTTCGTGACGCTGGTTGACGAACTCTACGAACATAGGGTAAAGCTCATCTGCACGGCGGAGGTTGCCCCGGAAGCCTTGTATATCAAGGGCGACGGCGCATTTGAGTTTCAGCGCACGGTATCGCGGCTGATGGAAATGCAGTCCGAGGATTACCTCGCCAGCGAACATATCGTATAGGAACGTGATGAAAGCCATACTCGCCCAACCTCGCGGATTCTGCGCCGGCGTCGAACGCGCCATCGAGATCGTCGAACGCGCGCTCGCCATCTATGGCGCGCCGGTCTATGTGCGCCACGAGATCGTGCATAATAAATACGTGGTGGAAGACCTGCGCGCCAAGGGCGCGGTATTCGTCGACGAGGTGACGGAAATTCCCGACGGCGCGATCACCGTGTTCAGCGCGCATGGCGTATCCGAGAAAGTCGAGAATGAAGCACGGCTGCGCGAACTTCCCGTCATCGACGCCACCTGCCCGCTTGTGAGCAAGGTGCACAAAGAAGCACAACGCTACGAGGAAGAAGGCCGCGAGATCGTGCTCATCGGCCATGACGGGCATCCGGAAGTGGAAGGAACCAGCGGGCGCGTACGGAACGGCGTGCATCTGGTTTCGACCGTGGAAGACGTCGCCGCACTTCGCGTGAAGGATCCCGAACAACTTGCATACGTCACCCAAACCACGCTCAGCGTGGACGACACGCGCGGCATCATCGACGCGCTGGTGGCGCGTTTCCCCGCCATCAAGGGGCCGGATCTGCGCGACATCTGTTACGCCACCCAGAATCGCCAGAACGCCGTGCGCCTGCTGGCGGATGAAGTGGATCTGCTGCTGGTGATCGGCTCGTCCAACAGCTCGAACTCCAACCGCCTGCGCGACCTCGGCAACGAGATGGGCGTTCCCTCCTACCTCATCAGCGGCGCGGATGACATCCAGCCGGACTGGTTACGCGATGTGAAAACGCTCGGCATCACCGCCGGGGCATCCGCACCGGAGATCCTGGTGAAGCAGGTGGTGGCGAAGCTGTTATCATTCACCGACCGGCTGGAAGTCAGCAGCTTCAACGGCATCATGGAACGCACGAGATTCAAGTTGCCGAAAGAGGTATTGCCCGTGGAATCGGTAGCGAGCTAAGGCCGCATCAGCCACTCGCCTACGAACTCGATCTGGTATTCGTCCATCAGCATGGGAGCATGGCCGATGCCTGCCCATTCCACGGAATCCACCCCGGAGCGGGAGGTTTTCATAATCTCCACCGTGTCGCGCCGCAGGATGTCGGATTCGCCGCCGCGAATGACCAGTACCGGGTTATTCACTCCCGCCCAGAGCGGCCACATATTGACGTCATCGATGGCGACCTTCGTATCCTGCAATGCCATGGCGATGGCGGGGTCATAAGCGAGGTCATAGCCACCATTCGCATTTCGTACTGCAGAGTGGTCGATGATATGCTGCCAGAAGGAACCGTGATTGATCCCGAAGGGGCGCATTATCTTCTTGAGATATTTCTCCAGCGCCTCGCGTGTAAGAAAATGCGTCTGATGCCCAACGTAACCGGCGATGCGCTGTAGTCCCACCTTCGACACCAGCGGGCCGATATCGTTTAGCACCAGCTTGCGGATGAGGCCGGGATGCGAGCCCGTGATCGCCATGCCGATGACGCCGCCCATCGAGGTTCCCACCCAGTCCACGTAGTCCACTTCCAGCGATGCCAGCAGCGCGACACAATCGGCGATGTAGAGCGGGTAGCCGTAGAGCAGCTTGTTGTTCAGCCAGTCGCTCTTGCCGCGCCCGGCCATGTCCGGGCAGATGACGCGGTAATGCGTGGCGAGGTCGCGCGCAAAAAAATCAAAGTCGCGGCCATTGCGGCTGAGTCCATGCACGCACAGCAATACGTTAGGATTATCGGGATTGCCCCATTCGGTGTACGCGATGTGGTGCGTGCCGCGCGGTTGCGGTATCCCGCTTTCGTGTGGCGCAAAATCCAGCGTCGGCGCATCGAAATAGCATTGTCTTGGCTCCATGGCTTCTCCTACCTGAAACGTGACAGCGTAAGCCCATCCAGCGTGATAGGCGATGGTTTTCCCTCCACCACATGCGCCAGCACTGATGCGCTGCCCGCCGATAATGTCCAGCCCAATGTACCATGTCCACTGTTGAGATAAAGCCCGTCGATGCCGGACGGCCCCAGCACGGGGATGCCGTCGGGCGTCGCGGGACGCAGGCCCGTCCAGAACATCGCCTTCTCCATGCCGATGCAATGCGGGAACAGCGCCTGCACTTCCCGCGCGATCTGCACGATGCGTTCGGGCCGCAGATTCGCATCCACCTCACCGAGGTCCGCCAGCCCCGCCGCGCGCAGGCGATTGCCCAGACGGCTATAGACCATCTTGCGCTCATTATCGGTGATGGCCATGGAGGGCGCGACGTCCGCACCGCTCTCTTCCACCGGCAATGTGACGCTGTATCCTTTCAGTGGATATACCGGTAGCCTTATGCCGAGTGGCCTCAGCAACGGTGTACTGACCACGCCCAGCGCCACCACGCAGGCGTCGCCCTC
>JADZBT010000181.1 GCA_020851915.1 Alphaproteobacteria bacterium
CGCGGCCGCGGCGTCGCCGTCCGTCGTCCGCTTCCACGCGGTGATCTCGTCCAGCAGGCCGCGTATGCCCAGCCCGAAGAGCTTCTCATAATCGGGATGCAGATGGCCCGCATCGCCGCCGGGGAAGGGCGGCACAGTCGCCAGGCTCGCGCGCGCGGCATCCAGCGCGGGCCGCTCATCCTCCGCGGGATCGCGGAAGCGTGGCCGGCCGACGATGCGCTCGCCCGCCGCGATCTCCACCGGCATGGCGGCCAGCCGCGCCGCGACCAGCCGCGCCCGCCAGAGCAGCCAATCCTCGTCCACGGTGTGATCGGCCCACGCGGCCGCGTCACTGAGGATCAGCTCGGGGATGGGCGGCATGGTCGAGCCGATGCGTTGATGGAAGCGCAGCGCCTCCTCGCGCAGCGCGACGATCTCGGCAGGCAGTCGGAGTGAAAGAAGGTGTGCAATATGCGGGATGAAGAGGGTTTCAGGCAGGCTAGATGGGACGCCATTGGTCTGTGGCATTTTCTGCTCCAGAGAATGCTGTAATATGCAAGCCCAATCCTCGGCTCAATGAGCGGAATCGACCTGAAGTATATCACAAGATGCTCGCGAAGAAGGACCGTGCGAAGGTGATGCAAGAACCAAAGAGACAATAAGGAGCATTTGCTTATATTGACATTTTTCATATATGGCACGATAATCCTCCTGTGAATTGAGACAAAAGAACCCATCTGAGGAGAATACAATGCCAAGAGGACGATGGGCATCAGGGAGCGGCTTAGGCGGCAGCGCGTGCCCGCGACGCATCGCGCGCTTCCTTGAACCATGCTTGCTGCTGCTGCTGCGGGGGGACGCAACCCATGGGTATAGCCTGCTGGAAGCGTTACGTCAGTTCGGTTTCGTGCCGGGCGCAGTGGACGCCAGTGTGGTCTACCGCATCTTGCGCGAGATGGAGGATGCGGGTTGGGTCAGCTCGCAATGGGATACAGCCGGCTCAGGACCGCCACGGCGCGTCTATACCGTGACGCCGGACGGGGAGGAGTATCTGTCTGCTTGGATCAATGACCTGCGCTGCACCCGCGATGAGATCGATCAATTCATAGAAACCTACACACATCAGGACGCGACACGTCAGCAATCCGAGACGAGCGCCGCAGGTTAATCGGCATCAAACGCCATGAAAGGGGTCTTCACATGTTGATCGCAGTATCTGCAGAGACGAACGCCGGCCTGGACGCGCCGGTGAACGGTCATTTCGGCCACTCGCCCTATTTCACCCTGGTGGAAGTAACCGATGAGCAGATCGGTGTTGCGCAAGCCATCGCCAATCCGCACTATCAGCAGCATGAACCAGGCGCGATTCCTGCCTTCATTCACGCCCAAGGCGCCGACGTGATGGTTACAGGCGGGATGGGCAGTCGGGCAGCCGGTTTCTTCCAGCAGTACGGCATCCAGACCGTCACCGGCGCATCTGGCAGCGTACGTGAGGCGGTCCAGGCGTACTTGGGGGGTCAAATCAGTGGTGTCGCGCCCTGCCACGAGCACGCGCACCGCTGTGGCGATGCGCACAGCGATACACATCATCATAACGCACCATGACTGAAATGGGATTCGACGTGAATGAGGTGATGGATACAGACTGTCAGTTGGAGCGATGAATCAAGCGCCATGCGCCAGACAATCGCCTCCTTGGGCGTCAGGCCGCCGTCCGTCGAAGCGAAGCACTGGCTTTCAATCATAAGGATGTAGGAGGATAACATGCCGGAACTGAAGGACGGTTGTGTCAAACCCGCACGCGGGCCGATCCTGCCCGCGCCGCCGCCCCTTCCTGGAGGGGCGATCTCACCAGTACAGGAGGCGACCAAGATGCTCGCACGTGTCGGCAAAGAAGCCATAGATTTCGAGACCAGCGCATTCATCGAGGGCGTAGGCTTTCAGCCTGTCAAGCTCTCGGACTATAAGGGCAAGTGGATTGTCCTTTGCTTCTATCCGGGCGACTTCACCTTCGTCTGACCGACGGAACTGGCGGCGGTCGCTGCCATGTACGCGGAATTACAGGCGTTGGATGTGGTCGTGCTGTCCATGAGCACTGACAGCCGGTTCATCCACAAGATGTGGCAGGAACATGAGCTGTCTAAGATGGTAAAAGGCGGCGTGCCCTTCCCGATGCTATCGGATGGGGGCGGCAGAATTGGCACGATCTACGGCGTGTACGACGAGGCGGCCGGCGTGGATATCCGCGGGCGCTTCATTATCGATCCAGACTTCGTGATCCGCGCCATGGAAGTACTGACTCCGGAGGTGGGTCGGAACCCCCACGAGTTGATGCGGCAGGTGAAGGCATTCCAGCATGTGCGCGCTACCGGCGAAGTGACGCCCTCGGGCTGGGAGCCTGGGCAGGTAACGCTCAAGCCGGGGCCGGCGCTGGTTGGCCGGGTCTGGGAGGTCTGGAAGCCCTGAACGGATCGGACGGCGGCCTGCTTTCTGTGAGCGTCGATGCTGAGTCCAGGATCGGCGCTCAATCGTTTTTGTGGGCATCGATAGACCGATACCGCTCAAAACAGGCAATTGCTTCCCGTTGGCGCGTCTCCGTAGTATATGCTACAATTCCGCTTACTGGATAGGTGATGGTGCTTTGCACGTTGTCGCCGACAGGCCAAGTCCGCTGGGCGCGGTTACAAGGTTGGCTTTATGTCGAATTGGTCAATCATCGGGCACGAATGGGCCGTGAATCTGCTGGCGCAGAGCGTTGCCAACGGTCGATTGAGCCACGCCTATCTGTTCACCGGGCCGGCGCAAGTCGGCAAAACGACATTGGCCCGCGCGTTCGCCCAGGCCATCCTCTGCGAACGCGGGAGCGATGAGCCGTGCCACGGCGCCGACGACGCGTGTCGCACCTGCCAGCGCGTCGCCCAAGGCCGTTATCCCGACTTGCAGATCATCGCCGCCGAAAAAAACACGATCCAGATCGAGCAGGTGCGCGTCCTACAATCGGACGCAGCGCTATCGCCGCTCGAAGGCCGCTTTAAGGTCTTCATCATCCGCGAGATCGAGCGAGCGACGCCGCCAGCGGCAAACGCATTGCTCAAGACGCTGGAGGAGCCGCCGCCGCACGTCATCCTGCTGTTGACCAGCCACCGCCGTGACCTGGCGTTGCCGACCGTACTTTCGCGCTGCCAGATCGTCGGGCTGCGGCCGGCGTCGTTGGAGCAGATACAGGGGGCGTTGGAAACGCGTGGCGCAGCGCCGGAGCAGGCTGAGCTGCTGACTCGGCTCAGCAGTGGCCGCGTCGGGTGGGCGTTGGACGCTCTAGCGCATCCGGAACTCATGCAGACCCGCGGTCGGCACATCGATGAGTTGCTGGCGCTGACAACGGACGGCGCCAGCGGCCGGCTGGGCTACGCGGAATCATTGAGCCGCCATACCGACGCCATCGAGGAGACGCTGGGGCAATGGGCCACCTGGTGGCGCGATGTCTTGCTGATCCAGAGCGGCAACCCCGACGGAGTGATCAACCTGGATCGCCGGGTACAGTTGACGCAGCAAGCCCTTCTCTATCGCCCGGAGCAGGTGGAGGGCGCGCTGGCGGACCTGATGCAAACGGTGCATCGGATCAAGGCCAATGTCAACGCGCGGCTGGCGCTGGATGTGTTGGCGCTGCGGCTGCCGAAGCCAGCGGTGGCGTGATATGTGAGACGTGACGAGTGATACGTGATGCGTGACAGCGATGCGCGAGAAAGATGGCACGTTTCGCGCGTCACATGCGAGGAGTAAGCAGAATGCCGTTAG
>JADZBT010000182.1 GCA_020851915.1 Alphaproteobacteria bacterium
CCAACGATTACCCGTTACATCACCTAGCGCACGCGCTCATCCACCTGCACCGACTTATCCACTGCCTTGACCGCATCGAGAAATTCACGCAGCGGTTCATTCAGTCTCTCCTCCTCCGTGCTTCCCAACCACTTCTTGAACACATCAGGACGCCGTGCAACGTTATTCACTATCAATCCCACCAGCAACTCCACGGCTTCATCTCGGCTGAATGGAGCATCTCTATCAGGAAAATTTTTGCTCCCCGCCACCAGTGGCGCGAACAACTCTGCGGCAACCATCTTATCAACAAACCCCGCCGCCAAATCCTTGGCAGTCGCATCGCTGATAGTTCCTCGTGCTATATGTAATCGCATAAAATTCCTACTCACCTATCCACCGGCCATCACACTGACTTGCCTGATAGTCCCAACGCTACATCGGCAGCCGCCTTGAATGTCCCAAAATATATTCTTGCGCCGATCGCACTCATGCCTATCTCCGCCCCCAGCAATGCGTAATTCACCACCGAGGCCTCATACGCCGACGCCAATGCTCTGGCGACAGTATCCCACTTGTTGTCCGCAAGAGGATTCCAGCTTTGCTGGCCGGTCATCTTCACGAACGACAGAGCGACGTTGTAGAGAGCAGGGTCAGACACATCATCTCCACCTTCTATCGCCCAAGACCTTCGTCTATCTCATTCTCGACAGCAGAGCGCACCGCCCGCAACGGATTATTCCTTGCCGTCGCAGGCGATGCGCCCAATGTTTGATAGATGCCCGCCCACACAACATCGGATTTTTGACTGGCAGCCGTGTTGATAGCATTGTGTATCGTCTTGGCAATACGCTCTCTTGCATCCGCCAGCGCCTGATCCACCAGTGTACCTTCGTTTCCCACCACGCGAGACACCGCCGGAGCGCCCATGATCTGCACAGCCTTCTCGATCACGTCATAATCCACCTGTACGATCTGAACCATATTCCCTCTCCCCACATACTCAAAAGGCGTCACTCTCGCGACGCCTTCTGATTCCTAAATCCCAATTCCTAGCGCCTAACTACGCCTGTCCCATCGCATGCTTGTGCAGCAGGTCGGCCACATGGCGTTCGCGTTTCTTCATTTCCTCGATCTGGGTCTTGTGCATGAACAGATCCACGCTGATGGCCACATATTCCAGGAACAGCGCCACCACATGCTCGATATGCTGGGTGAGTTTCTGCACGATCGGGTCGGCCACGTTCATAATATCGCCCTTGAGCTTGATCGCGCTCTGCTCGACCGCTTCCTTGTAGGCGTCGATGGCGACGAACATCTTGCGGAAGGCACTTTCCAGCTTACCCTTCTTCTTGGTCTTGGGCTTGCCGTTATTCTCGATGATCTCGCAGAATTCCTCGGCGAGGATGTCCGTGGACTCCTCAATGGCCTCGATCAGCCCGTTGACGATCGCCAGCTGTTCTTCCTTATTCTTCTCTACGCGCGAATCATCGACGCTCTCGATCAGCTCCTCGGCGAAATCATAGAGGCGGATAATATCCTCGTAGGTATCCTTATAACCCTGTACTGGCATGGCGTTTGCCCATTCGTTGGTTGGTGTCCGTTTAGCCATAGTATTCACCACAAAAGTAAATTTTCACTTAACGCATACGGCATTTAATGCGCCTAACCACCGGGAATCTCAAGTGAATCTTTTGTTACACACCCGATAAATTGTTACATTTCAAAGATATAAATGTTTCCACTTGAACTGGGCGACAACATTCCGCAGGCGGAAAGCCGTGATTCCTTAGGTATTCTCCGCCATAAATGGCCGGTTCACGAGGCCGTAGAAGGCATCGTCGATGCGGACCTCTTCCCTCAGAATGGCATGGACAGTGCGGCATATGGGCATATCCACGCTGAGCGAGTGGGCAAGCGTGGTCACGGATTCCGCGCTGGCGACGCCTTCGGCCACGCCTTTATGCTGGCCAAGTATCTCCTCCAGCGGTTTCCCGGCTCCCAGCGCATACCCCACGGAGGTATTGCGCGAGCGCAGGCTGGTGCAGGTGAGGATGAGATCGCCCACCCCCGACAGCCCCATCAGTGTTTCATCGCGTCCGCCTTTGGCACGGCACAGGCGGCGCATTTCGGCGATACCGCGCGTAATGAGCGCGGCGCGGGCGTTCTCGCCCAGATTCTTGCCCAGCGCGATACCGCAGGCGATGGCGATGACGTTCTTCACCGCGCCGCCGATCTGCGTGCCGATGACGTCATCGGTCCAGTAGGGCCGGAACATCGAGCTTCCCAGCGAGAACATCACCTGCTGGCCGAATCCCTCGTTGGTGCAGGCGATGGTGGTGGCCGTGGGCTGGCCGCCCGCCACCTCATGCGCGAAATTGGGGCCGGAGAGAATCGCCACCGGGTTATCCGGCAGCACGTCCTTCACCACCTCGCTCATCAGCGCATTACTGTTACGTTCGATGCCTTTGGAGCAGATCACCAGTGGCAGTTTATTCGGCAACTTGTCCGAGAGCATGATGCAGGTTGTCCGCAGATGCTGCGACGGGACCACCACCAGCAGCAGGTCGCTGTTGCAGGCCTCATCCACCTCACCGGACACCGCGATGGCCGGGTCGATATAGGCTTCGGGCAGGTAGGGCTTGTTGACGCGGGTCTTCTCGATGGATTTCCGCACGTTCGAATTCCGCACCCACAAGGTGACGCTATTCCCCGCGCGGTTGGCCACGATCGCCAGCGCCGTTCCCCATGCCCCCGCCCCGATGACGCCTATTTTTTTCATGCTGCCACCGATATTCCTATTTTCACCGTTTCACCGTCGAGCGTATTCTCGCAATGATACTTCGCTCCCGCCGCCTGACTGGTATCGAGCGTCGCTGCGAGCGTCTGCTCCTTGATGTAATCCCCATACTGCACCACCGCGCCGGAGAGTTTCTCCGGCACTTCCAGCGTCAGCGCGATCCGATCCGACACATCCAGCCCCGCATCCTTACGCGCCTGCTGGATCATCCGCACCATATCGCGCGCGATGCCCTCGCGTTCAAGCTCGGGGGTAAGCGTCAGATCGAGCACTACCAGCGCATCGTTGGTGGAAAGTGCTGCCGCGCCCTGTACGCCCGGCTTCGGGTCGAGGTTCAGCTCATATTCCCCCGGCAGGAGCAACTCGCCGCAGATGAACGGCGCACCGCCGCCCTTCAGCTCCCACTGCCCCTGCTTGGAGGCCGGGATGATCTGCTTCATCTTCTCCGGCAGGCGCTTACCGAGGATCTGGTTGTTGAGCTTGAGTTTCCGTTCCGCAACCGCAGTGATGTCCGACTCCCACACCACCTGCTTGACGTTTATCTCGTCGCGGATGATGTCATCGAATTCCGCCGGCAGCGCCGCGAAGCCGTAGCTCGTCATGCTCTGTAGCGGCTGGCGCACGCGGATATTCACGGCATTGCGTACCGAGAGCGCCGTATTGCACACATCACGCACGCGGTCCATCTCCGTTATCAGATGCTTCTCCACCGCCATGCCGAAGACATCCGGCCAATCCGCGAGATGCACACTCTCCTTACCGCCCGTCAGTCCGCGATACACCGCCTCCGCCGTCAGCGGCAGCAGCGGGCTCGCAGCGCGGCACATGGTATGCAGCACGGTGTAGAGCGTGTCATACGCCGTCTGCTTATCCGCATCATGCTCCGCTTTCCAGAAGCGTTCCTTGTTACGGCGGATATACCAGTTATTCAGCACCTCGAAGAAATCCGACAGCGCGCCGCACGCCGTCGGCGTATCATACGCATCCAGCCCCTGCCCCATCTTCTCCACCGCCTCGCGGCATTTGGCGAGGATGTAGCGATCCATCAGATTCACGCTCTTGTAATGCAGTTTCGCCTTCACCCCATCCGCATTCGCATAGAGCGTGAAGAAATTATACGCGTTCCAGATCGGCTTGATATGCAGGCGCACCACGTCGCGGATGAACTTGCCTTCCGGATCCACCATCAGATCCTGCCCGCGCATCACGGGCGAGGCGATCATCAGCCAGCGCAGCGCATCCGCGCCGAACTGGTCGATGACCTCCATCGGGTCCTTGTAATTCTTGAGGCGCTTGGAATATTTCAGCCCGGTTTCGGCATCCAGCACCACGCCGTGGCAGATGCAATTCTGGAACGCCGGCTTCTCGAACAGCGCCGTCGCGAGGATGATAAGCGTATTGAACCAGCCGCGCGTCTGCCCGACATATTCCGTGATGAAATCCGCCGGGAAATGCGTCTCGAACCATTCCTTATTCTCGAACGGATAATGCACCTGTGCGAACGGCATCGAGCCGGATTCAAACCAGCAATCGAACACATCCGTCACGCGGTGGTATTCCTCGCCGCCCTCTTTGATAACGATCTCGTCAATGTACGGGCGATGCAGGTCGTTGATTTTCTGCCCGCTCGCCGCCTCGAGTTCTGCAATACTGCCGAACACTTTTATCTTCCCCGACGGGCTGCGCCACACCGGGATCGGCGTCCCCCAGAAACGATTACGCGAGATCGACCAATCCGGCGCGGTGGCCAGCATATGCCCCATCTGCCCATCGCGGATATGCTCCGGGATCCAGTTGATCTGCTTATTCAGCTCCGCCGCGCGATCGCGGAACGCCGTCACCTTCACATACCAACTCGGCATCGCCCGATATATGAGCGGCTTATCGGTACGCCAGCAATGCGGATAGCTGTGGGTGTAATCCTCCTGCTTGATGAGGCTCCCCTGCTTCTTCAGGTAATCGACGATACGCAAATTCGCCAAACCATATTTCGCCAGCTGCTTATCATCATACGGCTCATCGGACGCCTTGCGCGTATCCTCAAGTACATTGAGCCCTTTAAGCGACAGACCGGGAATATCGAACAACTCGTCCGTGTAGCAGCCCTTCTCATCCACCGGACACACCACGCTGATGCCCGCGTCTTCGCAGGCGCGCTGGTCGTCCTCGCCGAAGCCCGGCGCCATATGCACCACGCCCGTACCCGACCCCTCCTCGATGAAACTACTGCCATCAATGATGCGGAATGATTTGGGATGGTCTTTAAAGTATGGGAAGAGCGGTTTGTAGGTACGACCTAGAAGCTCGCTGCCTTCCTCAATAATGCGGATTTCTGGTATTGCATCTTCGATACCCGTCTCTTCTTCAAGAAGCTTTGCCAAAACCGGGTTCAATGCAGCATTAGCCGAATCCGCAAATATGTATGCCTTTTTTCCAATATAATGGATGGCATAGTTACACTTGGTACTTACTGCCAACCCTAAATTGCTTGGTAGTGTCCAAGGAGTTGTTGTCCATGCGACCAAATAATAGGTATAACCCGCAGGCCAAAGCGGATGCCGAGAATCCAACTCGAACCCCACATACACCGCCTTGTCCGTCCTATCCCGGTACGAATTATCCAGCTTCGTCTCGAAATTCGAGAGTGGCGTCTCGGCTGCCCAGCTATAGGGCATCACGCGATAGGCTTCATACACCCAGCCCTTATCATAGAGCTGCTTGAAGGCCCACAGCACGCTCTCCATGAAATTCTTATCCATGGTCTTGTAGTCGTTGTCGAAATCCACCCAGCGCGCCTGGCGCGTCACGTAATCGCGCCATTCCTGCGTGTATTTCATCACCGAGGTGCGGCAGAATTCGTTGAATTTCCCGATGCCATATTCCGTGATCTTCGCGCGGCCCGAGATGCCCAATTCCTTCTCCGCGCCCATTTCGGCGGGGAGGCCGTGACAATCCCATCCGAAGCGGCGCTCGACGCGCTTGCCCTTCATGGTCTGGTAGCGCGCCACCAAGTCCTTCACGAAGCCGGTCAGCAGATGCCCGTAATGCGGCAGGCCGTTGGCGAATGGCGGGCCGTCATAGAAGATGAATTCGTTGTTCTTGCCGTCTTTTTTGGCCTTGCGGTCATGGACGGATTTCTCGAATACCTGCTCTTTGTCCCAGAACTCCAGCACCTGCTTCTCGATGGCGGGGAAATTCGGGTTGGCGTCGACGTCCGGGTAATGCTTCTGTTTGGTCATGGATTCTCACTCTTATGGGGCTTCGTGGATACCATCCACCCCCGAAAATGGCAACAAAATCACGCTGTTCGCTTGGAAAATTCCCGGCGGCATGGTACGAACTTGTCATCCTGAGCGCCCGTGAGGGCGCGTGAGGATCCAGAGCCGTATGGATAACTCTGGATACTTACGGTCGCTACGCTCCCTCAGTATGACAACAATGAACCACAAGAAATCCCATGAAACCCGATACCAAACTCATCACCCTCGGCCGCGATCCGGAAGCCAATTTCGGCGCGGTGAATCCGCCGCTCTATCGCACTTCCACGGTCATTTTCCCGACGCTGGACGATTACGATGCGGCGAAGAAGGGAACCTATAAATACAGCACCTATGGCCGCTACGGCACTCCCACCACGCAAGGCTTGGAAGACGCGCTGGCAGAGCTGGAGGGCGCCGACCATACCATGCTCACCTCGTCGGGCGTATCGGCATTCACCACCGTATTGCTGGCATTGCTTTCCGCAGGCGATCACCTGCTGATGGCCGATTCCGTCTACGACCCCACCCGCCGTTTCTGCGACCATGAACTCAAGCGCCTCGGAGTCGAAACCACCTATTACGACCCCACCATCGGCGCGGGGATAAAGGCCCTCATCCGCGACAATACCAAGGTCGTGTTCGTCGAAAGCCCCGGCTCGCTCACCTTCGAGATGCAGGACATCCCCGCCATTGCGCGGGAAGCCCATGCGCGCGGCGCACTGGTAGTATCAGACAGCACCTGGGCCACACCGCTGTTCTTCCGTCCGTTTGAAAAAGGCGTGGATGTATCCATCCATTCCGCCACCAAATACATCAACGGCCATTCCGACGTGGTGATGGGTGTCATCTCCACCACCAAAACGCATTACACGCGCATCCTCAACACCCACAAGAATCTCGGCGCTTGCCCCAACGCGGGTGACGCCTACCTCGCCCAGCGCGGATTGCGTACCATGGGCGCGCGCCTGCGTATCCAGCAGGAGTCCGCTTTGAAGGTTGCCGCATGGCTACGCGACCGCCCGGAAGTCGTCGAGGTGCGCTATCCCGCCCTGCCCGGCGCGCCCGGCTATGACCTCTGGAAGCGCGATTTCACCGGCGCGTCGGCTCTATTCACCATCCTCACCAAGCCCTACACGCGGCCCCAGCTCGCCGCGATGCTGGACGGCATGAAGCTCCTCAAAATGGGCTACAGCTGGGGCGGCTACGAGAGCCTGATGATCCCCATCGACCCCACCGCCATCCGCACGGCGACGCCGTGGACGCACAAGGGCGCGACCCTGCGCCTGCATATCGGGCTGGAGGATGTGGGCGACCTTATCTCGGATCTCGAAGAAGGTTTTTCCAGAGCGAATAGTAAATAATTTTACCATTTTACGGTGACCTGTAATATTTTGGTAACCTCGCGCGCCTATAAGCTGGGCTCGTTGTTTATCATTGGCGCTGGGCCATGCCCGTTACGAACGAACATAAAAAAGTCATCCTGGAAGGCATCCGCGCGCTCGCGGCAGGAAATTGGGCTTTGGATCCTGAGGATCTTACCCTGTCGGTCGATTATGACACTATTCTTGCCGGCCACACATTGTCGCTGTTGCTGCGAAAGACCGGATTGCCTGAGTATCCCATGGAATGCAAGCAGGGCACTCCCTTTCCGAGAACCGTATTCCGCTACTCCTTCAGCGATCGGCGCGTGAACGGCGCGATGAACGACAAGGAGCGCCTGTTCGAGAATATATACAGGTGGATCAAGGACGGCGACATTGAAGAGAGCGCCGTGCGCCCGTTATTCACAAAGATCGCCGGAGCATTTATCACGCACACATTGCTGGTGAACGGGACGCTCTCCACCGAGCACCAGATCCGTGGTGATTCATGGAGCCCGGCCCAGGAATCGGGACATCCACCATGCTATATAGAATTCGGCGACGCTTACGAGGCGAACATCGTGGCGAAAGCCCTGCAGTACCTGCTGGAGAATAAGTCCCTGGCTGAAAAGATCTGCAACGATTTTCCCAGCCTCGACCGGAGAAAGATACGGGGAGGACGCCCGTTGTTTCATGTCGAGTCCGGCCCGGACTCGAACGTGGTTGAACTGCGTGACCTCTGCAAGGACACGCACAGGGCACGTGAATATCTCCCGATCGTGCTGCGCCTGTTTACCGAGTCGAGAAATCAGTCGATCTCCTTATGTTAGGGCTTTCTATTTTCTCCCACATCTATAACCTTAGCCCATGCCCATACACACCAAGATATGCGGACTGACGACGCGCGAGG
>JADZBT010000183.1 GCA_020851915.1 Alphaproteobacteria bacterium
AAGAGCTTCAGCAACGCCTCATCCCAGCGGCCTTCATGGATGTTGTAGAGCAGGGTGCGTGAGGCGTTGGTGGCATCGGTCGCATGCACCTTTCCGCCCGTGAGCCGCCACAGCAGAAAGCAATCCACCGTGCCGAAGGCAAGCTCTCCGCGTTCCGCCTGTTTCCGCGCATCTTTCACGTTACCCAGTATCCAAGCGATCTTGGTGGCGGAGAAATAGGGATCGAGTAACAGCCCGGTCTTGGCGCTGACAATGGGCTCGTGTCCCGCATCCTTCAGAGATTTACATAACTCCGCCGTGCGCCGGTCTTGCCAGACGATAGCGTTATAGACCGGTTTGCCCGTAGCCCGGTTCCAGACGATGGTCGTCTCGCGCTGGTTGGTGATACCGATGGCGGCGACCGTTCCCGCCTGTCCCAGTACCTTCCGGCAGCTATCGAGCGTGGTCTGCCATATTTCCTCCGGGTCGTGCTCCACCCAGCCATTGGCAGGGTATATCTGCCGGAATTCCTGCTGCGCCACGGCTTCGGATTCCCCCCGCTCATTGAACAGGATGGCGCGGCTGCTGGTGGTTCCCTGATCGATGGCGAGAAGATGGGGCATTGCGGGTTCCCTGTATGTACTTAATCGTCCGGTAGGGGTATTATATAGCGGAACATTCGCAATGCCATCGGGAAACCATGCGCCTGATCGACAGTATCATCCACGACATCGAACGCCTGCCGGAGGGGCGGGTGTCGGGCCGCGTGACCTCCGTGAAGGGGTTGTTGCTGGAGTGCGCCGGTATCGAGCAGGTGATCTCCATCGGTTCGCGCTGCCGCGTATTGGCCCATGGCGGGCGCGAGGTGGTGTGCGAGGTGGTGGGATTCCGCGAGCAGGCGGCGCTGCTGATGCCCTTCAGCGACCTTGAGGGCGTGGGGCTGGGCTGCAAGGTGCTGGCCGAGGGACGCGAGTCGGTGGTCTATCCCGATGAGAGCTGGCTGGGCCGCGTGGTCAACGCCATGGGTGAGCCGGTCGATGGCGGGCCGCCGCTCGCCAAAGGCGCGTTCGCCATTCCCTACCGCAATACGCCACCGCCATCGCACCAGCGCAAGCGCGTGCGCGACAAGCTCGACCTCGGTGTGCGTCCGCTCAACACGTTCCTCACTTGTTGCCGTGGCCAGCGCATGGGGATTTTCTCCGGCTCCGGCGTAGGCAAATCCACGCTCATGTCGATGCTCGCCAAATACTCCAAATCCGATGTCAACGTCATCGGGCTGGTGGGCGAGCGCGGCAGGGAGGTGAAGGAATTCATCGAGGATTATTTGGGCGAGGAGGGCCTTGCGCGTTCCGTCGTAGTGGTGGCGACCTCCGACGAATCCGCGCTGATGCGCCGCCAGGCGGCCTATCTCACCATGAGCATCGCGGAGTATTTCCGCGACCGGACTCAGGACGTGCTGTGCCTCATCGACAGCCTCACGCGCTTCGCCATGTCGCAGCGCGAGATCGGCCTTTCCGCCGGGGAGCCGCCCACCAGCAAGGGCTATCCGCCCACGGTGTTCGCCGAGCTTCCGCGCCTGCTGGAGCGTGCCGGGCAGGGGACGAAGGAGCAGGGCTCCATCACCGGCCTGTTCACCGTGCTGGTGGAGGGCGATGACCATAACGAGCCGATCTCCGATGCGGTGCGCGGCATCGTCGATGGCCACATCGTGCTGGAACGCGCGGTGGCGGAGCGCGGGCGCTTTCCTGCCATCAACATTCTGCGTAGCGTGTCGCGTACCATGCCGGATTGCAATACCCCGCAGGAGAATGTACTCATCACTAAAGCGCGCCAGCTCATGGCCACCTACAATGACATGGAGGACATGATACGTCTGGGCGCATACCGTGCGGGCTCGGATGCGGCGGTGGATGAGGCGATCCACTACCACGCCGCGCTGGAAGAATTCCTCTCGCAATCCAAGACCGAGAACGCGCATCTCGAAGCCTGCTACGCGCAGCTTGCCAAAATACTGGGCATCGACGACTGGAAGCGTTTCAGCCGTGGCGAGGAGGAGTTGGTAAAACGTGAGCCGCCACCACCTCAACCACCTCGCGCACGCAAAAAATGATGTGCGCTGCGCCAAGTGTTGTATGTATTTTTGCAGCGGCTGCGCCGCTGCTTCCCTCTCCCTATGGGAGAGGGGTAGGGTGAGGGGCCTGCGGGTGCGACCATGGAAGGACTAGAAACCCTCATCGACCTGCACCAGAACGAGCTGGATCGCATGCGCCGGCAGATGGTGGAGCTCGAAACCCAGCGCGACAAATTCCAGATGGCGCTCGACGCGCTGGCCGAAGAGCTCACGCAGGAGAAGCGGTTGGCTGACCGCGAGTTGTCCGTCCGCAACTATCTGGAGAATTATGTAGCGGAGAACAGCCGCCGCGCCACCATGATCCGGGGAGCGAAAGAGCGCGTACAGGGCCAGATAGACCGCCTCCAGCAGCAGATATTCGACAAATTCGGTGAACTCAAAAAATACGAGATAGCCAAAGAACAGGCCGATCTCCGCGCCGCCAAGGAACGCGCCCACCGCGAACAGACCGAACTCGACGAAATCGCCATCGACCAGTTCAAGCGGAAAGAATCAAATTAAAACAAATGGTTATGGCGATAACGCTTCGTTCATTATTTTTCTCTATGCTAGAGGAGTAAAAAACCACTCGAAATCAGTACGATGTCTGACGAACGCGATACGGATGAATATCCAGACCTACAAGCCCGAGGATTCGTTCTAGAGAATCTGGACGACGATGGTGCTGCGGACGGTGTTGGTTTTTTCTTTCAGGACTTCCGAACCTTTGCTGACTTGCTGCTTGACTGGCAGATACATGTTGGCCTGATGGAGCCCGTGGCATTTATACGATCCATTGGATTGGATGGTTGCCTATCCGAAGAGGACTTCACTCGACTGGTGACGGATCAAGCTGCACCCGATTATTGGCTGGCACGCTATTTTACCCATTCTTTTCCTCAGGAAGTTGCGAGCAAAACTAAAGTAAAAAACCGTATTGCAGAAGCAGAGATAGATCATCCGTATTCGAAGGTAAAAATTACGGAGAAAATATTTCAAGAAAGATCCGTTTTCATACCAACGGACTCGCAGGATGATGTACCGATTGAGTCAACAAGTGCACTTCAGAATAGCGAAGCAGAAGCGCATAAGCTTGTTGATATACTTAAGGTGAAGTTTGCCCAGCTGACACCTTTGTCGGAAAATGAAGGCGCGCAGGTGAGCGAGGCTGATATGATAAGAAATTTTGCAGAAGCCTGTGGGCTTGATCCGTGGGTAATTGAAGGACTGGCTCCTTTACCTGCCTTTGTTGATGCGAAAGAGGCCGCTCGAAATATTGCCTCGTTACTCGCAGCAGATGATCCCCATGAATATGATATGACTTACAATGCGGCGTTGTATCAATTTTGCCATGTCCAAACGCTTGATCTTGAGCGAGCGTTAAGAGAGGGAACACCTAAGAGTTTCGGCGGAATTATACGTTTGCTTCGCCTCGATCTTCAGATAAATCTGCATGAGTTGGGGCGGCGGGTACTGGAAAGGAGTTCCAGATCCGACCATGTCGGAGAGTGGGAGCGTGATGGACGTTTTCCGATAGATGGAAATACACTTCGCAAGCTTGCGATGGTTCTTGGATTAGAAGGGGACGCTATTACTCTTTTTGAGGAGAAACGCTGGGAACAGCATGATCGTACATGGAGTGCAATACTAGAATCGGCTGATACATTTGGCACGCTACTCTGTGCGTACAGAAATCTTGCACATCTTTCTCAATCTGCACTAGCAGAGAAAATTGGCGTGTTTAAGAATTCCATTCAGCGATGGGAAAACAATACACAAATTACTGATTTTGAGAGTGATAGAACCGCTCTGAACGAAAGAACGCTCCAAAAGATATTTGATGTGTTGAATATCCCTCCACTTGGGCAGGAACGGATAATGCAAGCCCGTTGGAGGCAGCATGATCAGGAATGGCACGATTGCCTTGCAGAAGCGGATACTTTTGGAAAACGTTTCAAAGCGCATAGAAATCTAGCGCATATCACGCTGAAAGATTTTGCGGAGCAAGTTGACGTATCCATTGCCACGGTGTTGCGATGGCAAAGAGATGATAGACTATTGTCCATTGATGCTTCTGTGCTGGCTAAGATTGTTGATGCCTTGCATCTTGATCCTATGGGACAGCAGCATATGGCTGCTCTTTTGGAGCAGCAGCAGGCTGCACGGAGAATGAAAGGAAGACAATTCTCCAGTGCTGTCCGGCATAAAATGGATCACGAGTGGTCGGAGAAACTTAAGGTAGCAGATACATTTGGAGATTGTTTGCAGGCTTATAGAAATCTGGCCCATCTCTCCAGAGAAGAGCTAGCGGAAAGTCTAGGGGTATCGGACACAACTGTTGGGCGTTGGGAGGTAAACACCAGACTTTCATCCATCAATGATGGGGTGTTAACAGAAATGGCCAATGTTCTTGGTTTAGAAAAAAATCAGGTTTCTCATCTTTCCTCGTTGATTGAGAAGCAAAGGGGCATGTCCAGATAAAAGAAGCAGAGTTTCACACCACCACCGCTTCCGTCGCGGGTAGTGCCACTTCCTGCATCGGGTCGAGTGGGAATCGTTGTACGGCCTGAAAACTCACCGTCCCGGCGATGGGGGAATCCAGCAGCGAATCGCGGAATATCTGCGCGATGCTTTCGCGCACATCCTTGCCCAGCGCACGGAGGGAGCGCACCATCAGGTCGAAGCTTTTCGTATTCTTCTGTTCCTTATACAGCCCGTCGAGCTGCACTTCTCCCATCTGTGTCAGGTTCACTTCCACCACCACCCGCGTGCCGCCGGAGCGTTTCTTTCCGTCTTTCTTGTGTTCCTCCGGGTCGCGCTTGATGAACATGCGCGCCTGCTGCAATTCATGGCCGTCGAAGACGGGGAACAGCAGTGTCTGCCAGTTCTGCCCCGGCGCTTGCGTGAACGCCTGCCGTATCGCGCCGAACTCCGCGCCCAGCCGGTGGAGCAGGTTGCCTTTGCCGCTATCCTCCAGCATCTGTACCACGTCATTCCCCAGCCATTTGCGTACGTCGCCGCTGCCAAGCGCCACCATGAAGAACAGCGTGGAGGAGGTGAGACTGGCATCGGCGCGGGGGATCGCGCCACCCTGCAGCAGGCGGGCGGCGAGTTCCGGCTGGTGCGTCTGTAGCAGCGTGTAGAGTTCCTTCAGCGAATCCCAGCGCGTGGCAAGCTCGGTGACGGTTGCGGGTGTGGTACGCGAAGCGATGCTGGCGGATGTGACGGCGGCCTCTTCTCCCTCGACCGGTATAGCATAGGACGGCGCGCCCGGCGTGGTGGAGAGCACCTGCACGGTTAATTTCGTATTGGGCGGCACGGCGATGTCGGCGGGCAGGCGCAGGTTTCCCAGCGGCGTCAGCGCGATGCGTTCGCCGGTCGCGGCATCCGTGCCAGTGATGGTGGCGGGGATGGCGATGGCTCTCGCCGACGAGGACGGTGGCGGTGCGGCGGCGGAGATCAGCACCCCGGCATTCGCGGGGATGGGGGCGGCGGGCCGTGCGGAAGCGGCTGCCGGAGTGCCTGCCGTCGGCGTGGCTACCGTTTCAGGACGGGCGGAGGTGACCGTGGTGGCAAGCGATGCTGCGGCCAATGGCTGTGCAGATTGCTGCGGCGTGGGCGCGGCGGCGGTATTCCCCGGTGCGATGACGGGAGCCTCCGGGCGGGATGCTGCCGGGGAGGGAGCGGTTCCCGTTGCGGTCGCCGGGAGCGGAGCCGATATTTCCGTGGTGACAACGGTGGCGGTGGTTCCCTGTGCAGGGAGCGGTTGTTGAACGGGGGATGCCAGCGGAGTGGGAATCTGCGCCTGTGGCGCGGGTGCATTCGCAACGGGCGCGCCTTGTGGCGGCGTATAGGGCGCGGGCGGCTGGTTGGTGAGTACGCGCAGCGTCAGCGTCGTGCCCGGATCCAGACGGGGGGGGAGGGAGTCGGTGGCTTTTCCCGCCGCCTCGAAGTTGGAGCGCAGGATCTCCAGCGCACCCGGCTCCGTGCGCGTCAGGCGTGCGGTGACGACGCTGCCCTTATCGAGATTCCGGTAAGAAGTTTCGGCGGCGATCTCCTGTTTCTGGATCACATCCGGTGCGGGGCGGTTATAGGCCTGCGCTTCCGGTTGCACCGGCACGCGCGGAGCATTGCTGGGCGCGGGGTTGTTGCGGGTCACGACCACGTCGGTGATGTCGTCCAGCCCCGGTGATTGCAGTTTCTCGATGGGGACGCCGTCCACCGATACGATGCGCGCCTGAAACTGCGCGCCGGAATGCTCCACGCGCAGCACCACCTTGCTGCCGGTCTGTAAAAAATGCGAGCGGTGCAGCGTGATGTCGCCCTGCGTCGTACGCAGGAGGGGATTGCCCTTCTCGTCGCGGCTGACGACCGTGCCGGTGAGCAATGTGCCCGCCGCGAGATTCACCAGCGCCTGCGGCGTACCCCGCGTAGCGCCACTGGTTTCCGTCCCGCCCAGCACGATCTGTACCAGATTCTGCAAAGGCGCGGTAATAAAGCGATCATCTGCCATGGGGTTACTTATAAACTCGAACGATACGATTTACCACTCCCTCCCCCGTAGGGGGAGGGTCGGGGCGTGCCTCGGCGAAGCTCCGAAGGAGCGAAGACGGGTGGGGGCATTGCAGCGTGATGGCGTTCCCCCGCGCCCCCCTCCTGACCTCCCCCCGCCGGGCCTCCCCCCGAC
>JADZBT010000184.1 GCA_020851915.1 Alphaproteobacteria bacterium
AGCTATCCCTGAATTTTTTTCTCAATGGTCGGGATGATGTCGTCGATGTTGTCGATGTAGGTGAAGAAGCCGCCGGTTTCCTTGGGCGCGAAGCCTTCTGCGAGGATGTTGTCGGTCAGTGCTTTCAGCGGATCCCAGTAGCCCTGATGATTGAAGATGATCACCGGCTTGGTGTGCGTACGCAGCTGACGCCAGGTGATGATCTCAAAGGTTTCGTCCAGCGTGCCGAAGCCGCCGGGGAACGCGATGAATGCATCCGAGAAATAGAACATCATCTTCTTGCGTTCATGCATGGTGTCGACGTGATAGATCTCCGAGAGGCCCATAAGCTCGCCTTCGAGCTTGCGTACTGGATCGGGGAAAATGCCCACGACGTAGCCGCCATGCTCCAGCGTTGAGCGTGCCACCGCGCCCATCATGCCGCTGTCGCCGCCACCATAGACAAGGCAGACATTCTTTTCAGCGAGCATTTTTCCGAAGCGCCGCGCGCTGGCCAGATGTTCCTCGGATACGGCTTTCTGTGCGCCGCAGAATACGCATACGGTGGAGAGTTTTTTCATGGGGTTCCTTAACGTGAGTGTCTGGTTTCTGAATGCCGCCGGATGGCGACCGATCTCAGACTCATTAGAACGAAAATTCCCTGAGGACTCAACTTCTTTCGGATTTTAGGCGGCATCCGGCGCGATTTCCGTACAAACGGTCACTTTTTAGCGAGTGCACGCCTGATTCCATGGCATTTTTGCCATAAGTAGCGCCAGCCCGCAGAAGCCGGTCAGTCCTGCGAGGGTGAGCCCCATGCCCAAGAATCCGGTGAGCAGGAAGAACAGGGGGCTGAGGAAATAGCCCAGCAGGCTGCCCAGCATCAACATCAGGCCGATGGTGAGCTGCACCTGCCGATCCAGCGGAAGGAAGAACCCGCCGGAGGAGCGCAGGGGATAGCCCGCCTCTGCCCAGCTAGCAATGCCGCCTTCGAGGTTGAATATCTCAAGGGTAGGGTCTTCCGCCAGCAGCTTCTCGCAGGCCGACGTGCCGCGCCCGCCCTTTCTGCAATGGATGACCAGCTTCTTGCCAGAGCAATCGGGGAGTGATGCTTTGCTGATGCCGGAAAGGGGGCGCAATGTTGATCCAGCGATGCTCTCTGCCTCGTATTCCGCAGGTTCGCGCACGTCGAGCAGCACGGCCTCCTGATTGTCGAGCCATTGCTTGAGGGTTGCGGCGTTCACGGTTCGTAATGGCATAGTGCCTCCAATAAATTAGAGATTATTAATGTATTACTTTTTACAAAAGACCATATAGACGGTGGAGAGCAGGGCTTGCGCCTCCGTGCTGCAAATACGGTAATAGACCATCTTCCCGCGTTTTTCCGAGCGTATCAGTCCTGCCGCGCGCAGCTTTGATAAATGCTGAGATAGGGCAGATTGTGATAAATTAACAAGTGCTTCCAGTTCGCTGACTGATTTCTCTCCGGCGACGAGGTTGCACAATATCATCAGCCGTTTGGCGTTGGCGATCTGTTTGAGGACAGCCTCCGCCCGTGCGGCGTTGCGTTGCATGATGTCGATGGATTTTGCATTCTTCATGTTGACACCATATTAGAATGTGCTAATATTGTCAATATCAATTTGTTCAGCAAAAAGTGAGGATGTATGGAAAAGGATTATCTCGACATTACCCGCCGTATCTCGACGAACCTGAAGGTGCTGCGTAAGGACATCGCGGACACCATGCAGGGATTCTCTGCCATGGCGCAGGCGGCGACGAAGGACGGCGTGCTGGATAAGAAGACCAAGGAGCTGATCGCGCTGGCGATCGGCGTATCGACGCGTTGCGACGGCTGTATCGGGTTCCACAGCGAGGCGCTGGTGAAGCTCGGGGCCACGCGCGAAGAGGTCGAGGAAACCCTTGGTATGGCTATCTACATGGGCGGCGGCCCGTCGTTGATGTATGCGGCGGACGCCATGATGGCCTACGAACAGTTCAAGGCTAAGGCCACAGCCGCCGCGTAACCATACTGCGTACTCACTTTGTGGTCAGCATCTCGTCGGCGAGTTTTTTGGCGGCGGTGATGCTGTCCACGCGCGCGAGCAGGCGGATGTTGTTCTCCTGACGCGGGCGCATGTATTGCTCCAGGCTTTGCAGGCTTCCGGTGATGCCCACGCCGCCGTCGTCACGCCCGGCATGCACGCCGCCGGGGGAGAGATCCTTCGGCGGGCCGTTATGGATCAGCGAGCCGAGATTGGTATGTGCGATGAAGCGGCAAAGCTCGCTCACACGCGCTTCGTCGCAATAGAAACCGCCGGAGAGGTTTTCCGTGCTCAGGTTGGTCTTGTCGATGGCGTCCTGTAGGTCGTCTACCATCTCCAGATTGGCGATGGGAGCGAACACTTCCTCGGCATGCATCAGCTTTTTATTTTTGTCCGGCACGCCCTCCCACAGCACCAGCGCGGGTGTCATGTAATACGCGCCCGGGAAGCGGTCGGTGAGCACACGGTTGCCGCCGATGATGGTCGCGCCCGCCTTGCGGGCGGCATCGAGGTATTTCTGCGCGGCGGTGAAACCGCCTTTGTCCATCGCGCCCACTTCCGTATCCGGATGCAGAGGATTGTCGATGGCCGCATTCTCGTTATTGGCGGAGGACTGGTAATTCGCGACCGCAAGCTGTTTGACGGCCTCATACACGTCGCGATGCACCAGCCAGCGGCGCGGCGAAGTGCAGCGTTGGCCGGAGTTGCTCTTGTTGCCTTCCGCGAGCGTGGCGACGATGGCTTCCAGCCCGCCCTCAAGGCTCGCGGCGGAGGGCATGATGACCACCGGGTTGTTGCCCGCGAGCTCCAGAATGGTGTGTTCCATGCGCGGGTCGATCTCCTTGCGGTGCTCGCGAAAGACCTTGCCGGCCTCCTTGCCGCCGACCACGCGCAGCGTGGTGCATTCCTTCGCCCAGGATTCGATGATGTCGCGCCCGCTGACGATGCCGAAGCCGTTTTTCAGGCGTCGCACGATGACGTCGCTTTCGAGGTCCACGCCGCCCGCCTTCGCCTTCGCCGCCCATGGATATTCGGAGAAACGCTTGGCCATCAGGTCGATGGCCTCGCCTTCCGCCAGTTTGCGGATGTAGAGGAACGACGGTGCTTTGGAGGGCACTTTGCCGATGAACCCGTTGCCGCAGACGCGGCTGCATACCACGTCCGGCACGGCCAGCGCCGCCGGGTAGTTGAAGCCGTTGGTGCTGCCGCAGATGCCGAGACCGTAGGAGCGTGAGCTCTCATAGAAATAGACGTGCGAGGCGTCCGCCGGGATATAGCGTATCTGGCTCAGGTAATAGCGCCGTCCGAGGTCGTCCATCACGAACGTGCCGGAGAGGTGGCGTCCTACGGGCGCCGAGGCCGCCCATTCGTCCCACGCGATGGTCTTGGAGAATTCCGACCCGGCCTTGCCGACCTCCAGCGTGATGGCGAGGTCGATGGCGGCCTTGTATTTTTTGCCGACTTCCTCGGCCATGATGCGGAAAAATTCCTGCCGTCCCTCGAGCGGCATGGAGTTCCAGAGCTTCGCGCCGCGATTCACCTTGCCGTGGATGACGTCGAATTCGGAATGGGTGGTGTTGGCGATGGCGTAGAGCGGCGCGCCGTTGATGAAGCTGCTGACGGTGGTGGCGTTCTCCGCATGCGGGTCGCGCACCGGAACGCCGCACGCCCGGAAGAACTCCCGTGCCTGCGTGCTGAATTTCTCATGGTCGCTCTCAGACCATGCAAGCAGCTTCTCGCGCAGTTGGGCGACCTGTTCCTTGTTGCGTATGTCCATGGAGCTGTACAGGATGATGTCCTGCGCCGCCTTGCTCTTACCGGAGGGACTTGTCGAAGACATGGGGATTCCTCACAGGGTAAGAATTTTGAGGGTGTTGGTCGTGCCGGGAACGCCGAACGGCGTACCCGCCAGCACCACGACATGCTGACCTGCTATCATGCCCAGCTGCTCTTTGGCGAAGCGTGATGCCCATTCCAGCATACGGTCGGAGTCGGTTTCGTCCGGTGACAGCACGGGGGTGATGCCCCATACCAGCGCCAGCTTGCGCGCGGTGGACAGCTCCGGCGTGATGCCGTAGATGGCGCGCGAGGAACGCTCGCGCGAGATGCCGAATGCCGTGCCGCCGCCGCGCGTGAAGGCGAAGATGGCTTCGGCATCCATCAGCCGCGCGATGTCGCGCGCCGAGGTGCACAGCGCATGCACCACCGTGGCGATGGGCTGCTTGCGGTTGGAATAGAGCTCTTCCCAATAGACCGAATCGCTCTCCACCGCGCGGATGATGCGATCCATCATGGCGACGGCGGTTTCGGGGTGGCGGCCCACGGCGGATTCCGCCGAGAGCATCACCGCATCCACGCCCATATAGACGGCGGTGGCGACGTCGGAGGCTTCGGCGCGGGTAGGGATGGGGGTATCCACCATCGATTGCAGCATCTGCGTCGCGATGATGACCGGCTTGCCCGCGCGGCGGCAGGCATGCACGATGCGCCGCTGCGCGCCGGGAACCTGCTCGATGGGCAGTTCCACGCCGAGGTCGCCGCGCGCGACCATCACCATGTCGGAGAGCGCCGCGATGGCGTCGATGGATTGCAGCGCGAGGGGTTTCTCGATCTTGGCCATCACCAGCGCCTTGCCCTTGATGAGCCGCTGGGCCTCGGCCACGTCGTCGGGGCTCTGCACGAAGCTGAGCGCCACGATGTCCACGCCGTGCGCCAGCGCGAATTCGAGGTCGCGGCGATCCTTGTCGGTCATGGCGGAAATGGGCAGCTGGCGCGAGGGGATGTTCACGCCCTTGCGCGACGAGAGCTTGCCCGGCACTTCCACCTTGGCGGTGGCGCGGCTGTTGTTCTCCTTGGCGGTGACGGTGAGCACGATCAGCCCGTCATCGAGCTTCAGCTCGTCGCCCGGCTGGATGGCTTCGAGGATCTCGGGGTGGGGGAGGCGGATGAGCCCGTCGCGCCCGGCCTTATCGGACACCTCAAGTGTCACTTCCTGCCCGATACGCAGCGTGATGAAATCATCGTCGAACGTGCCGACGCGTATCTTCGGCCCCTGCAGGTCGGCGATGATGGGCACGAAACGCCCCGATTTCTCTTCCGCCGCGCGGATAGCCTGAATGCGCTGGAGGTGTTCCTCATGCGTGCCGTGGCTAAAATTCAGCCGGAAGGCGCTGGCCCCCGCCTGTAACAGGCGCAGGATATTGCTCTTGGGGCCGACCGTCGCGATGATGCGGCAGCGGCGATTGATGGAGGCAAGGTGTTTGGACATCGTGATACGCGCTGGTTGAATGGTTACGCCATCCTGTGTGCCACAGACGGGCCGCAGGAGCAATAGGGGTATTCAGAGGCAGATTTTGCCGTAGAAAACATAAATAGCCCTATTAAACAAACCTGTAACAATCCTCCGCTATGCTGCCGCCGTATGAAACACGGCGCAAAATCTCAGGAACA
>JADZBT010000185.1 GCA_020851915.1 Alphaproteobacteria bacterium
ATTTCAGGTCGATGTCGAGATAGGGGAGGATGAGCTTCTTCTTGATGAGCGCCCAGATGATGCGCGTCATCTCGTCGCCGTCGATCTCCACCAGCGGGTTGGTTACTTTGATCTTCGCCATCATGCTCTCCTTTATGTTACCGTCATTCCCGCGAAAGCGGGAATCCAGGGCAATAGAGCGCTAGATGGCCCTAGATCCCAGCGTTCGCTGGGATGACAAGAATTTACCTAACGCCCAATACCTAACACCTAATGCCCATCACTCCCCCTGACTCATCGTAAAGCCCGGCACGCCATCGAACGTATAGAGGTTCTCGATCTTGATGAAGTCGAGGCCCAGCGCCTGCACGTTATTGAGCAGTGTCACAATATCGTGGTGGGTGATGCTCGCACCCTCTTTCTTCGGCAGGTAGCGCCCGCGCCAGCGATCGGCGTAGAAGGGTTCCACATCGACATTCGGCCACACCTTGAGGCCGCGATTGCCGATGAATTTCAGCTCCATCGGGCCGCAGTCGATAAGCCCCAGCTTCTCGGCGAACTCTTTCACATTCTTGCCCTGCCAGTGATAGAACACATCCACGCCGATGAGCTCTTTCTTCTCTTTGGCGAAGATGGGTGGCTTGCTGGCGATGTCTTCCTTTGGCGCGGGTTTGTATTCCACGGGGGTGAAGGTCTTGGGTTTCTGCCCCAGCCGCTCGATGACGGCGCTGGCGAATTCCTTGGTTCCCAATTTGGCCTTGCTGGTTTCGGCGTTGAAAATATCCGCCGTATGCTGGCCGTCCTCGATGGTCTTGAGCCACGCATTGTGGATGAGCGACGCGGCCTCCGGCTGGCCGATATGCACCAGCATCATAATGGCCCCGTTGAGCAGTCCCGACGGGTTGGCGATGTTCTTGCCCGAAATATCCGGCGCCGAACCGTGGATGGCCTCGAACATGGCGAAATTGAGGCCGATGTTGGATGAGCCTGCTAAGCCCACCGATCCGGACACTTCCGCCGCGACGTCGGAGATGATGTCGCCATAGAGGTTGGTGGTGACGATGACGTCGAACACCTGCGGCTTGCTGGCGATGCGCGCCGTGCCGATGTCGATGATGTAATGCTCGTTCTTGATCTGCGGATATTCGAGCGCCACCTTGTCGAATATCTTGTGGAACACGCCGTCGGTCATCTTCATGATGTTGTCTTTGCTCATGCAGGTGACCTTGCTGCGACCATTACGCACGGCATAGTCGAAGGCATAGCGGATGATACGCTCGCTGCCCGGGCGGCTGATGAGCTTCAGGCACTGGTAGATGTCATGCGTCTGGCGGTGCTCGATGCCGGTATAGAGGTCTTCCTCGTTCTCGCGCACGATGACCATGTTGAGGCTGGGCGGGCTGCCCTTCACGAACGGGTAGTACGACACGCAGGGACGGATGTTGGCGAACAGGCCCAGCGTCTTACGCATGGTGACGTTGAGGCTCTTATAGCCGCCGCCCTGCGGGGTGGTGATGGGCGATTTCAGCAGCACCTTGGTGCGGCGCAGGCTCTCCCATGCTTCTGCGGGGATGCCGGTGGTGACGCCGCGCCCATAGACCTTCTCTCCCACCTCGATGACCTCGATGGCGAGCTTCGCTTCCGCTTCCGCGAGGATGCGGAGTGTGGCCTCCATGATCTCGGGGCCGATGCCGTCGCCATAGGCTACGGTGATGGGAGTTGCTTCGGTCATACCTTGTACCTTTCTCAATTACGCCCTCTCCCCTTGTGGGAGAGGGTGGGGGTGAGGGGGTCTCTTCATATAAGGAAGCCCCCACCTTAATCCTCCCTCACAAGGGGGGAGGAAATTATCCACTTATGCCATCCCGGCCCCGGCCTGCGCCGGGGTAAACTCCGACCAGGATCTCATCTGTCAAAATGTTCACCTGTTGCTATAGTAGATTCCCGCCTTCGCGGGAATGACAATGTTGTGATGCGTAAGACAAGCGGTTGTTTTTACGCCGAGAGTTGCTTTTGTACACTTTGCTTAATCGCAGCGATGGCCTCTGATGCTTTACCTGCATCCGGCCCGCCGGCCTGCGCCATGTCGGCGCGTCCGCCGCCGCCCTTGCCGCCGGTCGCCTCCGCACCGATGCGGACTAAATCCACGGCACTGAGTTTGCCGGTCAGGTCGTCGGTCACACCGACCACGAGGGAGGCCTTGCCGTTCTCGCCGCTCACCACCACCACCACGCCGGAGCCGAGCTGCTTTTTCACCGCGTCGGCGACGCTCTTCAATTCCTTGGCGGGGAGGTCGGGGAAGTTCTTCCCGACGAACCCGATGCCGCCGATTTCTTCCTTCTCCGGTGTGCCGGATTCACCGCCGCCACCCAGCGCCAGCTTCTTGCGCGCCGCTTTAAGTTCGTCGTCTAATGCTCTGTTTTCTTTCTGTATTGTGGACACGCGCTCAGCCAGCTCGCCACGGCTGCATTTGAGTGAATCGGCGATTTCCCGGAGCGCCGTTTCCTGTCCGCTGAGGTAGTCGAACGCCGCCTGTCCGGTCAGTCCTTCGATGCGCCGTATGCCTGCCGCCAGCGCACTCTCACCCGTCAGTTTGAACAGGCCAATATCGCCGGTGCGTTTCACATGCGTCCCGCCGCACAGCTCCACCGAGAAATTCGTATCCTTGGGGTCGCCCATCGTCACCACGCGCACCTCGTCGCCGTACTTCTCGCCGAACAGCGCCATCGCGCCTTTGGCCACGGCATCCTCCGGGCTGGTGATGACGGTGTGGGATTTCGTGTTCTGGCGGATGAGGCGGTTGACCTCCCGTTCAATGTCCGCGATCTGCTCGCGGGTGATGGATTTGGGGTGGCTGATGTCGAAGCGCAAATAATCCGCCGACACCATCGATCCCTTCTGCGTCACATGCGTGCCCAGCAGGGTACGCAGCACCTTATGCAGCAGGTGGGTGGCCGAGTGGTTGGCGCGCAGTTTCGCGCGGTGCTCGCCATCGACCGCGAAATGCGCGGTATCGCCCGCCTTCACCTCTCCCTTGGTCACCGTGCCGATATGCACATGGAGATCGGGCAGGGGCTTCTGCGTGTCGGTGACAGTGATACTTGCCCCGCCCACGGTGATGATGCCGACATCGCCCATCTGCCCGCCGGATTCGCCGTAGAACGGCGTCTGGTTGGCGACGAGTGCCACCTTGTCGCCTTTGCCTGCCTTCTGTACGACCTTGCCATCCACGACCAGCGCGCGGATCTGGCCCTCGGCCTCTTCCGTCTGGTAGCCCAGGAATTCCGTCGCGCCCAGCTTCTCGCGCAGGTCGAACCATATCTCTTCCGTCGCGGTGGAGCCGGAGCCTTTCCACGCCGCGCGCGCTTTTTCGCGCTGCGCTTCCATGCACTGTTCGAAGCCGGCGAGATCGACATTCTGGTTCTGGCCGCGCAATATGTCCTGCGTGAGATCCAGCGGGAAGCCGTAGGTGTCATAGAGTTTGAACGCCACATCGCCGGGCAGAACGCCGCTGCTCTTGAGCTTGCCGGTTTCCTCTTCCAATAACTTCAGCCCGCGATCGAGCGTCTGCTTGAAGCGTTCTTCCTCGAGCTTCAGCGTTTCGGTCATCAGCGCCTCGGCGCGGCGGAGTTCCGGGTAGGCGTCGCCCATCTGCGTGAGCAGGTCGGGGACGAGGCGGTGCATCAGCGTGTCCTTGCAGCCCAGCATATGCGCGTGGCGCATCGCGCGGCGCATGATACGGCGGAGCACATAGCCGCGCCCCTCGTTGCTGGGCATCACGCCGTCGGCGAGGAGGAAGCAACTGGAGCGCAGGTGGTCGGCGATGACCTTGTGCGACGGGTTCTTGCTGCCCACATATTCCGTGCCGGATTTCTCGGCGATGGAGCGCATGATGGCGGCGAACAGGTCGATGTCGTAATTGTCGTGCTTGCCCTGCAGGACGGCGGCGATGCGTTCCAGTCCCATGCCGGTGTCGATGCTGGGTTTGGGGAGCGAGATGCGGTTATCGGGCGCGACCTGCTCGAACTGCATGAAGACGAGGTTCCATATCTCGATGAAGCGGTCTTCGAACTTGTCTTTGCCGTTGGCGTCGAGCGCCCATTCGCCGGGGCCGGCTTTCTCGCCGTGGTCGTAGAATATCTCGGAGCAGGGGCCGCAGGGGCCGGTATCGCCCATCGCCCAGAAATTATCCGAGGTGGGGATACGCAATATTTTCTCATCCGCGAAGCCGGTGACCTTCTTCCAGATGTTAAACGCCTCATCGTCGTTATGATAGACGGTGATGGAGAGGCGCTCCTTGGGGATGCCGTATTCTTTGGTCAGCAGCTCCCACGCGAAGGGAATCGCGCCTTCCTTGAAATAATCGCCGAAGGAGAAATTACCGAGCATCTCGAAGAACGTATGATGCCGTGCCGTGTATCCCACATTGTCGAGGTCGTTATGCTTGCCGCCCGCGCGCACGCATTTCTGGCTGGTGGTGGCGCGTTTATAGTTGCGCGTTTCTGCGCCGGTAAACACGTTCTTGAACTGCACCATGCCCGCGTTGGTGAACATCAGCGTCGGGTCGTTATGCGGCACGAGGGGGCTCGAGCTCACCACTTCGTGGCCGTTCTTCTTGAAGTAATTCAGGAAGGCGGCGCGGATATCGCTGACGCCGCTCATGCCGCTTTCTCGCCCGCGCTGCACAGGAAATGCGCCGCCACGCGGCAGGGGGTGACGGTGATCGTCTGCCAGACCTTGCCCGTCACATAAGGCTCCTCGGCCAGCCACGCATCGAGCGCGGCGCGCGACGGATACTCCATAATGAGCGTCGAGCCGATCATCGTCCCTGCATCGTCGAGGATGGCTGCGCCCATCAGCGCATTTCCGCTCTCCTTGAGCGAGGCGATGAGTTTCAGGTGCGCGTCGCGATAGGCCATGCGGCGCTCCGTCGCGCCGCTGTCGGTTCCGTCATAGGCTTGGATGATGAATTGCATACTTCTCCTCTGTCATCCCAGCGCAAGCTGGGATCCAGGGCCGTCTGGTGTTCTGCTGCCCTGGATTCCCGCTTTCGCGGGAATGACGATACTTTCTTGTTACGCTGCTGCTTCGTCCTCGGGCATTTCCGCGATGGAGGGGTCTTCGACCACCAGCTTCTTGTCGGATCCGCCTGCGGCCGCGCGGATGGCTTTCTCGACCTCCGCCGCGACTTTGGGGTTGTCCTTCAGGTACTGGCGGGCGTTCTCCTTGCCCTGTCCGATGCGGTCGCCCTTGTAGGAATACCAGGAGCCGGATTTCTCGATGACGTCGCATTTCACGCCCAGCTCGATGAGTTCGCCCGCCTTGGAAATGCCTTCGCCGTAAAGGATATCGAACTCGACGACCTTGAAGGGCGGAGCCACCTTGTTCTTCACCACCTTCACCTTGGTCTGGTTGCCGATGGTTTCTTCTTTCTCCTTGATCGCGCCGGTGCGGCGGATGTCGAGGCGCACCGAGGCGTAGAATTTCAGCGCATTGCCGCCGGTGGTGGTTTCCGGGTTGCCGAACATCACGCCGATCTTCATGCGGATTTGATTAATAAAGATGACCATGCAGTTGGTGCGCGAGATGTTGGACGTCAGCTTACGCAGCGCCTGGCTCATCAGGCGGGCTTGCAGGCCCATATGCGAGTCGCCCATTTCGCCTTCGAGTTCCGCTTTGGGTACGAGGGCGGCGACGCTGTCCACCACCAGCACGTCGATCGCGCCGGAGCGCACCAGCGTATCGGTGATCTCCAGCGACTGCTCGCCGGTATCGGGCTGCGAGATCAGCAGGTCGCTCACCTTCACGCCCAGCTTGCCGGCATAGACGGGGTCGAGCGCGTGCTCGGCGTCGATGAAAGCGCAGGTTCCGCCGCGCTTCTGCGCTTCGGCGATGACATGCAGCGCGAGGGTGGTCTTGCCGGAGCTTTCCGGCCCGTAGATCTCAATGATGCGTCCCTTGGGCAGGCCGCCGACGCCCAGCGCGAGGTCAAGCCCCAGCGAGCCGGTCGGGATGGCTTCGACCTCCAGCGCCTCCTGCTGGCCCAGTTTCATAATGGAACCTTTGCCGAATGCGCGCTCGATCTGTGTCAGCGCGGTTTCGAGAGCCTTTGCCTTATCCATGGTATTTCCCCTGTGTGTACGGTGTGCCGGAACGCAAGCTACATGCTCGAATATGAGAGGGAGAAGTCTACACGGATACCGGCTTTCCGCGCAAGTGTTATCATACGCCGCGCCTTACGCTCCCTCGATCACGTCCTTCACCCGCGAGGCGAGCTGCTTGAGGGTATAGGGCTTGGGCAGGAAACTGAAATGGCCGCTCTCGCCGAACTCGTCCATGAAGGCGTCCTCGGCATAGCCGGAGATGAAGATCACCCGCATGTCAGGGTAGGATTTCAGCGCCTCCTTTATCATCACGGGGCCGGTCATGCCGGGCATGATGACGTCGGTGATGATGAGCAGTACCTCCTGCCCGTGCTCTTTCAGCACGCTGAGCGCGGTTTCGCCGGAGTCGGCCTCGAGGATATTATATCCCTTGTTCCTCAGCGCGCGCGCGCTGAAGATACGCACGGGGGCCTCGTCCTCCACCAGCAGGATCGTGCCCTTGCCGGTGAGGTCGGCGCGGTTGTCGCGATCCTCCTCGGCAGCGGCGGCGCTGCCGCCTTTCTCTCCCGGTTCGGCGGTGCTGTAGCGGCGGAGCAGCAGGCAGAAGGTCGTGCCTTCGCCTTCCTTGCTGGTGACGTAGATATAGCCGCCGGTCTGCTTGATGATGCCGTACACCGTGGAAAGGCCGAGGCCGGTGCCGGAGCCGACCGCCTTGGTCGAAAAGAAGGGCTCGAATATCTTTTGGATCAGCGGCTTGGGGATGCCGCAGCCGGTGTCGATCACCTCGACCTGCACGTACTCGCCGTCGGGCAGGGTGGTGTCTTCTTCCGAGGGCGCCATGAAGTCACGCGGGAGAGGCTTATCGCGGCTGATGGTGACGCGGTTGG
>JADZBT010000186.1 GCA_020851915.1 Alphaproteobacteria bacterium
GCGCCGTTTGCGATGCTGGCCACCATGCTTGATTCCGATCATTATCTGGGCCGCGTGCTGACGGGAAAGGTGCATAGCGGGCGCATCAAGGTAGGCGCGCCGGTGAAGGTATTGCATCTGGATGGCACGGTGAGCGAGCAGGGCCGCCTCACCAAGCTGTTGTCCTTCCGTGGTATCGAGCGCGTGCCGGTGGAAGAGGCCGAGGCGGGCGACATCATCGCCATCGCCGGTCTGGAAGACGCGACCGTGGCCGATACCATAGGCTCGATGGAGCTGGAAGTGCCGCTCAAGGCCAACCCGGTTGACCCGCCCACCATGGCGATCACCATCAGCGTGAACGACTCGCCGCTGGCAGGTCGCGAGGGCAGCAAGGTAACATCGCGCATGATCCGTGATCGCCTGATGCGCGAGGCCGAAGGCAACGTCGCCATCCGCGTCACCGAGAGCGAGGGCAAGGACGCATTCGAGGTCGGCGGCCGTGGCGAATTGCAGCTGGGAGTATTGATCGAAACCATGCGCCGCGAGGGTTACGAACTTTCCGTATCGCGCCCGCGCGTGCTTTTCAAGACCGACGAATCCGGCCAGAAGCTGGAGCCGGTCGAAGAGGTGCAGGTCGACGTCGATGACGAATTCAGCGGCGTGGTGGTCGAGAAACTCTCGCTCCGCAAGGGCGACCTGCTGGAGATGCGTCCCTCGGGCGGCGGCAAGGTGCGCCTCAAGTTCTATGTGCCTTCGCGCGCGCTCATCGGGTATCAGGGAGAATTCCTTACCGATACGCGCGGCACGGGCATCCTGAGCCGTATTTTCCACAGCTATATTCCGTATAAGGGAGATATTCCCGGCCGCCGCAACGGCGTGCTGATCTCCAACTCCACCGGCGAAACCACGGCCTATGCGCTGTGGTATCTGGAGGAGCGCGGCTTCCTGTTCGTGCATCCGCAGACCAAGGTCTATGAGGGCATGATCATCGGCCAGCATAGCCGTGATAACGATCTGGAGGTGAACCCGCTGAAGGGCAAGCAGCTCACCAACATCCGCACCACCAGCAAGGATGAGGCCGTGCGCCTTACTCCGCCGAAGGAGCCGACGCTGGAGCAGGCGATCGCCTATATCGAGGAGGACGAGCTGCTGGAGGTAACGCCGAAGTCGCTGCGCCTGCGTAAGAAACTCCTCGATCCGCACGAGCGCAAGAAAGCCAGCCGGGCGGTGGGTGAGTAACCTGTTGTTTTGGCCTGAAACTTCAGCGCGATAATCGTCATAATTATTTCACACGCCTTTAGGGTATCCGTGCGTATTATGGAAGCGCGGGACAGCGTCCCGCCAATATATACAGCGGATGCCGGATCCATATGGCACAGGGGAATGGGTGGAAGAGACTACTTGAGAAGCGTCGATCCGTGATCGAGGCGACGGGCGATCTTGGCGTGATTCTCAGAGAGGCACAGAATGCCGGCGGCGACATCAATGCCATAATCCGGAATTGCTATTTTCCCGTGCTTGAGGCGTTGGTGGCGCGTAACACCAGCAGCTCGGCCGATGCCCGGTTCGACCGGCACACTACGGGAAGGGTCACCAATGCAGGCATCACGGAGCGCGGCCTTGCGGAGCAGATTGCCGCTGCCGCACAGTCACTGGGAATCGACGCGGAGCTAGTGCCCGCCGGTCTGGAGGGACACCCGCATCAGGCGGCGGTGATATGCCGGGTAGGCAGCGCGCAGGTGAAGGGGAATAAGGGCGTTGTTCTGAGTGGGCATATGGACGTGGTTCCCGCGCACGCGACAGAGTGGAAACAAAAGGGCCTGCACCCGTTTCTGGCCACGGTGAAGGGCGACAAGGTATATGGTCGCGGCGTAGCGGACATGAAGGCCGGAGTGGCGGCCATCCTCACCGTAATGGCGCTGATGAAGCAGCACGAAGGAGAGATGCAGGAGGAGTTCGTCGCCCTGTTCACTCCCGGAGAAGAAAGCTGGGTGGGCGGCATGAAGGCGGCGTGCGAGCGGATGAGCGATCTCGGCATTTCGTCCCGGCTGGCGGTAGTAGGTGAACCGGACGATTCGCATGTCATCGGTGTAGGGCACGCGAATTTCGTCGGCATGGAATGGAACATTCCCCACCACGAATGGAATCCGCATAAGCAGGAATGCCTCCGGGCACTGGCGGATACTATCCTCGGCATGAAGGAATATGCAAAAACGCTCGAACAGGATGTCGTCAGGGGATTTACGCCCAACTATCCGGTGCTGAATTATTTTCTCCGCCCGGAAAAGAATTTTGCCGGGAACAACACGGTTCCCGACAAGGCCTCGCTCGATATTCATTGTGGGGGGCTTAATCAGATGGAGATCAATGCGGTGGTACATGGCCTCGACCGCGAGATACGCGAGGAAGCCGCCCGTAA
This sequence comes from Alphaproteobacteria bacterium, assembly GCA_020851915.1. GTDB lineage: Bacteria > Pseudomonadota > Alphaproteobacteria > Rickettsiales > RI-342 > JADZBT01. The sequence continues at coordinate 2,399 of JADZBT010000186.1, forward strand.
GGGTGATCCCGCGAACGAAGCGGGCGTCGGGGCGCATATGGAATCTCTGGGCAATGATCGCTACCGCGTGACCATCCACGGAAAAGCGGCGCACAGCGATAACCCGGAGCACGGTATCAACGCATGGGATTACTGGGCGCAGCTGGTGCGAGATATTCCGCATTCCCGCCTTGTTCGCATGTCACTTCCGGAGGCGGAGTGGAAGCTGCCGCCGGTATTCGGACTAAGCTATCGCTCGCCACCTAGAAATAATCTTGAGGCAGAAGAAGCGCGCGATCATGGAATAAGGGAAGGTATCTCCGAGGTCGTCCGGGCATCCTTCAAACGGCAGAGGATCGCCATTCCTCTGCGGGGAATGACGGATGACGCCGAGGGGATGGCGAAGGGAAGGGCCGATGGCAATTTCCGCGAGATGCAGGAGGCGCTGGGCGAAGTGTTGGGGTATACCCCTCGCAAGGGGCCGGCGATGGGTTGGGGAGAGGCGGGCCAGCTGAGAAAATACCTCTCCACGCACCCCACGACCGCCTATTGGTTCTCCATGCGCGAGGATACCACCCATCAGACGGGCGAGTTCGAGTATTTCAAAGATATGGCCGATGGGTTACGAGGATTCCTCGGTATAGCGGCCAAAATATGCGGTGTAGAGGCACTACAACAGTTGGCCCGCACGCAGCCAACGGTTACGGCGGCTGATCTGGTGAGCATCGGCGCGAAAGCGCCGCAGGAACGTGGTTGATATTCCTGCAAAAACTCTAGCATTTTCTGTCGATTCATATTAGAAGCCCCCTGAGTAACGAAGGGGGATCGCATGTCCGGCAAACCATACAAAATAGCACTCATACAGATGCGTTGCGATGCGACGCCCTCGGCCAACCTCAAAAAAGCCATCACGCTGCTGAAAAAGGCCGCTGCGAAGGGCGCGAAGGTCGTCTGCCTGCCGGAGCTGTTTATGGGGCCGTATTTCTGCCAGAAGCAGGATGCCTCCATCTTTGACCTCGCGGAACCCATCCCCGGCCCGACCACGCAGGCGCTGGCGAAGATCGCCAAAGAAACCAAGATGACCATCCTCGCCTCGCTGTTCGAGAAGCGTATGCCGGGCATGTACCATAATACGCTCGCGGTGCTGCTGCCGGATGAGAAGCTGGGCGGCATCTATCGCAAGATGCATATCCCCGACGATCCGCTGTTCTTCGAGAAGTACTATTTCACACCGGGCGATCTGGGCTTCAAGAATTTCGACGTGCCGCAGGGCCGCATCGGTACGCTCGTCTGCTGGGATCAGTGGTTCCCGGAGGCAGCGCGCGCGACCGCCATGCAGGGCGCGGAGGTGTTGTTCTACCCCACCGCCATCGGCTGGCATCCGGCGGAGAAAAAGCAGTATGGCGAGTCGCAGGCCAGCGCGTGGGAAACCATCCAGCGCAGCCATGCCATCGCGAACGGCGTGTATGTCGCCTCCGTCAACCGCATCGGCCATGAGAAGATCGTCGGCGACGGCATCGAATTCTGGGGCAACAGCTTCATCGCCGATCCGTTCGGGCGCGTCCTTGCCAAGGCGAGCAGCAACAAGGAAGAGATACTCATTGCGGAGGTAAGCCCCGCATTGCAGGAAGAAACACGCCGCAACTGGCCGTTCTTCCGTGACCGCCGCATCGAGCATTACGGCGCGTTGCTCGCGCATCCGGAGACGAAGAATGCATAAAACTCCTGCACAACTTGGCTTCCGCATGCCGGCGGAGTGGGAGAAGCAGTCGGCCATCTGGCTGGGCTGGCCGCGTCATCGCGCCGACTGGCCGGGTAAGTTCTCGCCCATCCCGTGGGTATGGGCCGAGATCGCCCGCGTCATCACCATGGGCGAACGCGCCCGTATCCTCGTGCGCGACGCGAAAGAAGAGGAATCCGCGCGGCTCGTGCTGGAGCAGGCCAATGTCGATATGGATAGGGTGGATCTGTACCAAGTGCCGACCGATCGCGTGTGGCTGCGCGACAGCGGCCCGACCTTCCTCGTGCGCGGCACGGGGGCGAATCGCGAGCGCATGCTGCTCGACTGGAAATTCAATGCCTGGGCGAAATATCCCAACTATAAGCATGATGACAAAGTGCCTGCGGCGATTTCCAAGATAACGAAGCTCAAAACGGTGCAGCCGGTGTTCCGTAAAGCAGAAAAAGACATCCGCGTGGTACTGGAAGGCGGCGCGATCGACGTGAATGGTAAGGGCACGATCCTCACCACCGAGGAATGCATGCTAAGCCCCATACAAGCGCGTAACCCTCAGCTTACCCGCGACGATATGGAACAGGTATTCGCCGATTATTTCGGCGCGCCGCATACCATCTGGCTGGGGAAAGGCATCGTGGGCGACGACACCCACGGCCATGTGGACGATCTCGCGCGTTTCACCGCGCCGGATACGGTGGTGACCATCGTGGAGCGTAACCGCAAGGATGAGAATTACGCGCTGTTGCAGGATAATCTGAAGCGCCTCAAGAGAGCGCGCGACCAGCACGGTAAGCCGCTGACCATCGCCGAGCTGCCATTGCCGTCACCCGTCATTTTTGAGGGCGAGCGTCTTCCCGCCAGCTACGCGAATTTTCTGATCACCAACAAAGTGGTTATGGTTCCGACCTTCAACGACGCCAACGACCGCGTTGCCATGAACACGCTCGCGCAACTGTTCCCGAAGCACGACGTCATCGGCATCCACGCGGTGGATCTGGTGCTGGGCCTAGGTACGCTGCACTGCTTGTCGCAGCAGGAGCCGGTGTAGGCTTAGATGCCTGCCAGTACAGGCTGCGCTATCTGAGCACCCTGTTCATGCGCCTGCTGCCAGCTCTCCGCAGGCGCACCGCCTGCCTTTTCCTGATGTGAGGTGACTTTGCGTTCGCCAACCTGCTGCTGGAAAGATTTTTCAGTCTGTGGGGCCACTTCCTCACGTGTAGCGGGTGTTCTGATGCCGCCGAATCTTGCCATAATGAGGGGGCTTTGCTCCATGATGGCAATCTTTGTCTCCACCATGCTTTTCAGTTTGTCAGCTGGGATCTTACCTGCTGCATCGCCCTGCTGTGATGCGATGGCAAGGACGGTATCCATTTTTTCAGTACGTTCTTCCGGACTCATGGACAGCATCATATAGGCCAGACGACCTGCGGTGCTGTCAAAGGACTTGAGCTGTTCCTGTTCCGGAGCGCGGTTTTTGGAGGCGATGAAAGTTGAGAGACTCGACAGCGTCCAGAACGTGGCCATCAGCTTGGTGAGCGTTCCACCGGAAACTCTATCAAGTGGGTTTTTAGAGTCTTCAACAGTGCCGTTCCTAAGGGCAACATCCAGCTCCCCCTGCAGGGCATTGCGTGCTGTCGAGAGTTTCTGAAGTTTGTCAAATAACGACAGATTATCATCTGCGGCGATGCGTTCAGGAGTCTTGGCATGTGCCTCGTTATATTTAGCATTTCCTTCCTTCAGGCCCTCTTCCTGAATAAGAGAGGCACGTTCCTTTATGGCTTCTGTGGTTGTCTCAACGGACTTCCAGACGTTGGCAGGAAGGTTTATAATCTTGCTGAGCAGCAATTCTTCCTCATGGCCCTTGGGAAATTGCTTCATAAGCTGCTCTGCGACATTACCAGCTCTGAGATCGACGCCACGCAGCCCTTCATATACAGCTTCTGCTGTTTCCGCGTTATATCGAAACGCTCCTTTTTCATCTACGCAGAGCCTGATGAACTCTTCCTTGGGAATATTCCCCAACAATTGCAGCATCAGTTTTTCTATCTCAGCGATGCGGGGAGGATGAGTTTTTACGCGCTCAGCACTCACTTTATCAAGATTGAAAGCTTCTTTCCAAAGGAAGGCGTTGTCCAAAAGCATAATGGTGCCGTGGAAGCGTAAGGGACGTGCCTGAATTTCACTCGTAATTCGCTGACCAATGCCGGGATTTTTAGGCAAGTCCTGATCGGCAAGAGCTTTCTCAGGAAGCAGCATGGTGACGATTGTACCGAACATACCAAGGGCTGGTACTGCCATACGGTCGTAGTTTTTATCTTTGAGCGCGCTGCTGAGATGAGCAACATTCCCGGGGACACCGAGGCCATAGGCAAAGGCGAAGGGGTAGCGCAGAAAGACATCGCCTGCCTTCTGAAAAGCATTACGTTTCAGCAGGGTCTCGCGAGAAAATTCATCATACGCATCGGGCTGGAGATTGATTCCTGCTTTTTGGGATTCTTTGCGGGTTTTTTCGACGATATCTTCATCGTCAATGCTCTTTGCGCCATTGCCAAAGATGATGAGCAACAGGGTGGATGCGCCATAAAAAGTTGCGGCGTTGCGGCGGCCATTGTCACCTGTCTTTGTACCCGCAGCGAATAGGAACATATGCCCGATGAGGCCAAATAGCCCATCGAAACGCAATGCCTGCCGTTGCACGAATTTCCATCCGCGCTGAAAGAGATTACCCTTGGACTCCTCCGGATCCGGTTCCAGTTTCGGGGTCTCACGGGAAATATTCTGGGTGCTGATGCCCGCCTTATCCAGACCTTTTAGCAAGGCTTTTTCACCACGAAAGACATTGAATCCGTCCACGCGCAAAAATGCCTCGCCAGTGGTTTCATCTACGTTGGGGGATGAAAAGAAACCAGAGGCGCGCATTTTCAGGCGCAGCGCGTCTAACGCGGCGGGATCGGCGTTGGGCCGAAAGTGGATGCGCGCGAAACGGCCCTCCGCTTCTGAAATATGTACTTCGATTCGCTCGATGGGCGAGGACGAGTTGTTGAACTGGTAGCGACTTCTGATCATTTGTTTTCCCCGATTCGGAATTCTCAGGGATTATACTAGGCATTAATTATTACGAAAATGTTACGGATTGCCGGTTGAGAAGATAAAAAAGCTAAAATATTGCTTTTTCTGCGTTAAATGCGTCCGGGCGCGGGAATTGCGCGGGGAGGGCCCCTTTCGCGTTGACCGTAGGAAATCTGTCTGGTTAAACAGTGTCTTGCTGTTTTGTGCTCTGCAACAGGAAGGCACGGATTTCCATGAAGAATAAGACTCAGGCGCTTACCCCCACCGACATCGTGATTTTCGGCGGCAACGGCGACCTCGCGCTGCGTAAGATCATGCCGGCGCTCTATCACCGCCTGCGCGACGGGCAACTGCCCAAGACCGGCAAGATCATCGGCGTGGCACGCAAGGAGATGTCGCGCAAGGACTATGTGGCGCTGGTGAGGGAGGCATTCGGGCAGTATGTGCCGAAGGCCGATTTCGACAAAAACGTGTGGAAAGCATTTTCCGACCGGATCTTTTATGCCCATGTCGAGGCGCAGGAAGCCGGAAGCTACGGCGAACTTAAGAAATTATTGGACGATAAGCCGGTCGAACGCAGGATGTTCTACCTTGCGACGCCCGCCAGCGTATTCGGGCCGATCTCTTATAATCTCCACGCGACGGGACTGGCCAATGAGCGTTCCCGCGTGGTGATCGAGAAACCGCTGGGGCATGATCTTGAGTCTTTCCGCGAGATCAATAATGCGGTGCTGGAATGTTTCTCCGAGCAGCAGGTCTATCGCATCGACCATTATCTCGGCAAGGAGACCGTGCAGAACCTGATGGTGTTGCGCTTCGCCAACCATATGTTCGAGCGCCTGTGGAAGGGTGACGCGATCGACCATGTGCAGATCACGGTGGCGGAAACCGTCGGTGTGGAAGCGCGCGAAAGCTATTACGATAAATACGGTGCGCTGCGTGACATGGTGCAAAACCATCTGTTGCAGTTGCTCTGCCTTGTGGCGATGGAGCCGCCGGCGCAGATCAGCCCGGATGCCGTGCGCGACGAGAAGCTGAAAGTGCTGCGCTCGCTGCGCCCCATCACCGATAAGGACGTGGCGTGGCATACGGTTAAAGGTCAATACAAGGAAGGTAAGCTCAAAGGGAAATCCGTTCCCGCTTACCGCAAAGAAGTAGGCCGGGCGAGCGATACCGAAACCTTTGTTGCCATCAAGGCGCATGTCGATAATTGGCGCTGGTCGGGTGTGCCGTTCTATTTACGCACGGGTAAGCGTCTGGCCGAGCGCTTCTCGGAGATCGCCATCCAGTTCCGCCCCGTGCCGCATCATATTTTTCCCGATCAGGACAGCGATCCCGAAACCAACAAGCTCATCATCCGCCTGCAACCGGACGAGAGCGTGAAGCTCCAGATGGTGACCAAAGTGCCGGGGCCGGGCGGCTATCGCCTGAAGCCGGTGAACCTCAATCTGAGCCTTGCCGACACGTTCAACGAGCGCACGCCGGACGCCTACGAGCGCCTGCTGATGGACGTAGTGCGCGGCAACCCAACGCTGTTCATGCGTAGCGACGAGGTGGAGGAGGCGTGGAAATGGACGGAAGGTATCCTCAATGGTTGGAAGAAGACCGGCCAGGAGGCCAAGTCTTATGTGGCGGGTAGTTGGGGGCCTCAGGATGCACAGGCGCTTATGGAGCGCGATAATCGCAAGTGGCACGAAGACCTGAACTGACGGTGTGTGATGATCCCTGAATTCCACATGTTTTTTTCTGCGGATGCGCTGGCATGGATGCTGGCGGAGCAGGTGGCGAAGGAACTGCACCATGCCATCGGCGCGCGCGGGAAAGCGAGCCTCGTGGTATCGGGCGGGAGCACGCCAAAACCATTTTTCACCTACCTGAAGACGCATGACCTGCCGTGGGACAAGCTGTGGGTGACGCTGGCCGATGAGCGTTGGGTGGATGCCGCTTCGCCCGATAGCAACGAGAAGCTGGTGCGTGAATATCTGTGGGTGGATGGCATGCACTTGGTCGGGCTGAAGAACGATGCGGCGCGGGTGGCGGATGGCGTCGCGGCCTGTGAGCGCGCGCTGGGGGCGATGCCACATCCGTTCGATGTGGTGATACTCGGTATGGGCGATGATGGTCATACGGCGTCGTTATTTCCGCACATGCAGAATATTGACGCGGCACTCGATCCGGAAAATCCCGCACGCTGCATGGCGGTGATGGATGCGCCGAAACCGCCGCCGGCGCGCATGACGCTGACCGCGTCGGCGCTGCTCGACAGTCGCCGCGTCGTGGTGCATATTACCGGAGATAAAAAACGGGCGGTGCTGGATGAGGCGTTGAAACTCGGCAGCAGCAGGGAGCTTCCGATTCGTGCCATGTTGCATCAGGAAAAGACGCCGGTGGATGTCTACTGGGCGCCGTAGGGGAATATAATAATGGCACATTCCGCATTAACGACCGTGACCGATCGGATCATCGCCCGCAGCCGGAAATCGCGGGAGCGGTATCTTGCCCGCATGCAGCAGGCGGCGCATGCGGGCGCGACGCGGCAGACGCTTTCTTGCGGCAATCTCGCACATGGCTTCGCGGCCTGCGCCACGCATGAAAAGGACGTGCTGCGTGCGGGTGAGCAGCCCAATATCGCGATCGTGTCGGCCTATAATGATATGCTGTCGGCGCACCAGCCCTACCAGTTCTTCCCGAACATCATCAAGGAAGCGGCGGTCAGCGCGGGGGCGGTCGCGCAGTTCGCGGGCGGTGTTCCGGCGATGTGCGACGGCGTCACGCAGGGGCAGCCCGGCATGGAACTCTCGCTGTTCAGCCGCGACGTGATCGCGATGGCGACGGCGGTATCGCTCTCGCACAATATGTTCGACGGCGTGCTGTGCCTCGGTATCTGCGATAAGATCGTGCCGGGATTGCTGATCGGCGCGCTCAGCTTCGGCCATCTGCCGACGATATTCGTTCCCGGCGGGCCGATGCCGACGGGTGTCAGCAATGACGAGAAAAAGCGCATCCGCCAGCTTTATGCCGAAGGCAAGGTGGGGCGTGAGGAGTTGCTCGATATTGAGGCGCGATCCTATCACGATGCCGGGACCTGTACGTTCTACGGCACGGCCAACAGCAACCAGATGCTGATGGAGATCATGGGACTGCAACTGCCAGGCAGCTCGTTCGTCCATCCCTACACTCCCTTGCGCGATGCGCTCACCCGCGCCGCCACCGAGCAGGTGGTAGGGCTCACGGCGCTGAAGGGCGGATATACGCCGCTCTATGAGGTGTTCGATGAGCGCGCGGTGGTCAACGGCATCGTGGGGCTGCTTTCCACTGGTGGTTCAACCAATCACACCATCCACCTCATCGCTATGGCGCGCGCGGCGGGCATCATTATCGACTGGGATGATTTTTCTATGCTGTCGGACGTCGTGCCGCTGCTGGCGCATGTCTATCCCAACGGCAGCGCTGACATCAACCAGTTCCATGACGCAGGCGGTATGGCGTTCCTCATCCGCGAGTTGCTGGGCGCAGGGCTGCTGCATGAGGATGTCACCACCATCACCGGCGAGGGGCTTTCGGCC
>JADZBT010000187.1 GCA_020851915.1 Alphaproteobacteria bacterium
ATTTGTCGAAGCCCGACACCATCAGCAGCTGCTTGAACTGCTGCGGGGCCTGCGGCAGCGCATAGAACTTGCCGGGATGCACGCGGCTGGGCACGAGGTAATCGCGCGCGCCTTCGGGCGAGCTGGCGGTGAGGATGGGCGTCTGGAATTCCATGAATCCCTGTTCGATCATGCGGCGACGCAGAGAGGCAATTACCGACGAGCGCAGCTGGATGTTCTTGTGCATCTTCTCGCGGCGCAGGTCGAGGAAGCGGTATTTCAGGCGCGTATCCTCGGGGCACTCGCGGTCGGCGTTTACCTGTAGCGGCAGCGGTGCGGATTCGGACTCAAGGTGGAAGGTATCCACTACCACTTCGACATGGCCGGTGGGCAATTCCTTGTTGATGGTTTCCGCGATGCGGGCGACCACCTTGCCGGTGATGGTGATGACGCTTTCGAGGTGCAGGTGGGTGATGCGGTCGAAATCCGCATGGGTATTGGTCACCACCAGCTGGGTGATGCCGAAATGGTCGCGCAGGTCGACAAACAGCAGCTGACCATGGTCGCGCTTACGATGCACCCAGCCCGAAAGGCGGACTTCCTGACCGACATGGCTCTCGCGAAGTGCGCTGCAATGGTGGCTGCGGTAGGGGTGCATGGGTTATATCTCCTGAGGTGTAAAACAAATCTTTCAAAAAAGAGAGGCTTGTATATAGTAACTCGCCGTAAAAGCCAAGAATTTGATGTAGTTATGACCGTAGAAGTACTCACCGACACCGCGCAACTCGCCGATTTCTGCAAGGAACTGGCTCAGGAGCCCTATCTCACCATCGATACCGAATTCCTGCGTGACCGCACCTATTACCCCCAGCTCTGCCTGCTGCAGATGGCAGGGAAGGCCCGCGCCGCTATCGTCGACCCGCTGGCCGAAGGTATTGACCTCGCACCGCTTTTCGAGCTGATGGCCAATAAAAAGGTGCTGAAGGTATTTCACTCGGCGAGTCAGGATCTCGAAATTCTCTACCGTCTGGGCGGTACGGTTCCGGAGCCTATTTTCGACACGCAGGTGGCGGCGATGGTGTGCGGCTTCGGCGAGGCAGCATCTTATGAAAAGCTGGTGGACGCGCTGGCAGGCGAGGCGCTCGATAAATCCTCGCGGCTCACCGACTGGTCACACCGTCCGCTGACCGACCGGCAGCTCTCCTATGCGATCTCGGACGTGACGCATCTGCGGATCGTGTACGAAAAACTCCAGAAGCGCCTCCACAAGAATGGTCGCGAATCATGGATCTCCGAAGAGATGAAGCGCCTTACCGACCCGAAGGTATACCAATCCAATCCGGACGAGATATGGCAGCGGTTGCGTATCCGCGTCCGTACGCCCAAATACCTCGCCACGGTGAAGGAGCTGGCCGCATGGCGCGAGCGCGAGGCGCAGCGCCGCGATGTGCCGCGCGGGCGTCTGCTGAAGGATGACGCGATACTCGAGATCGCTGCTGCCATGCCGAAGAACGCGGCAGCGGTGCAGAAGATACGTATGCTGCGGCAGAGCCTCTCGAAAGAAACCACCGAGGCCATCGTTGGCATCGTTGAGAAATGCAGCCAGATGAAGCCCGAGGATTGCCCGAAGCTGGTACGCAAGCCGCAATTACCGCGCGGTATCGGCCCGCTGGTGGATATGCTGAAAGTGCTGCTCAAGATGAAATGCGAAGAACTGGAGATCGCGAGCCTGCTGGTCGCGCGCATGGACGATCTGGAGGAATTCGCCGGTTTCGACAAAGTACAGGATCTTCCCATGATGCATGGCTGGCGCTACGAAGCATTTGGCCGCCATGCCGAAGCACTCAAGGCCGGGAAGATAGGACTCGCGATGCGTAAAGGCATGATCGACGTGGTCGAATTGGGCGGGCAAGCGGCCTGATGAAAACGCTGCTCCTCATGCGCCATGCCGAGGCTCTGCCGCAGGCGAACGGGCAGGAGGATCACGACAGGGCGCTGTCACCTTCCGGGAAAACGGTGGCGGGAGCGGTGGGCAGATGGCTTTCCGCCGAGCGGCTGATGCCGGATATTATACTGTGCTCCACCTCTGTGCGTACACGCGAGACACTGGCGGCGCTGTCTGAATCCATCGGAGAACGCGATACGCGTTTCGAGAAAAAACTCTACTGCGCCCCTGCGGGCGAATTGCTTGCACAGGTGAACGGCATCGACGAGCGGCACAGCGTCGCGCTCATCATCGCGCATAATCCCGGAATTCCGCGTTTCGCATCGCTGCTGATGTCATCGGACGGCCGCGCGGATGCGAATGCCGCCTTGCGTGATTTCCCGCCTGCGGGGCTGGTGCATCTCTCGCTGCGTGTGCAACAGTGGAGCGAGGTAGAGCCGGGGCGCGGGGCACTGTTGCAGGTGAAGCTGCCGGACTGAGATATACGGAACGATCGGGCCCCTCACCCTAACCCTCTCCCTATGGGAGAGGGAATATGGAAGCCCCTTCTCCCATAGGGAGAAGGCGGGGGATGAGGGGCCTATGCTCTCCGCAACACTACGAACCCAGCACTTCCCTTATCAGTGGCACGGTGATGTTGCGGCCTGCCTTGAGGGAGGCGTGATCGAGGCGCTCCACGACCTGTTTCACCGCCGCGAAAGAGCGGTCGATGCGGGTGAGAAGGTATTGTACGGCCTCTGTGCCGGGGCGCAGTTGACGGTCGGCGAAATGCTTGAGCAGGAGCGCCGCCAGTAACGCATCGTCGGGCGGCTGGATGGCCGCCGCCGGGAGCGCCGCAAGGCGCGAGGCGAGGTCGGGGAGCTTCACGCCCCACCGTGCCGGAGGTTCAGTGGCGGTGATGAGTATGTGCCCGCCATTCTCCTTGATGGTGTTGAGCAGGTGGAACAGCCGTGTTTCATCCGCAACATGATTCAGATCCTCGATGACCAGACGCGGCGCTTTGTGGGGGAGTGCCTCGGGCGAGAGCGATGCCAGAGCGGTGGCCGGGATGATATGTGCCTCCGCGCGCACGGCCCAGAGCGAAGCGAGGTGACTTTTGCCGCAGGCGGCAGGGCCGTAGAGCGCCAGCCCGTAGGACGGCCAGTCCGGCCATTGCCCTACCCAGCCGAAGGCCTCGGCATTGGAGGGCGACACCAGAAATTCCTCCGCTGTGAAGCGCGGCGTCACCTCGAAATCAAAGGGCAGCTGTGCCGTATGCGTCACGATTTCACGCCCGTATAGAGCGCGCTCTTGGTGTATTGCTCGGTGGCGAAGCGCGCCAGTACGCCGATGATGGCGGTGACGGGCACGGCGAGCAGTAACCCTACGAATCCGAACAGCGCGCCACCTGCCAGCAGGCCGAATATCAGCCATGCAGGATGGAGGTTCACCTTCTCGCCGATGACATTGGGAGTAATGAAGTTGCCTTCGATGAACTGGGCGATGAGAAACACTCCGGCCACCATGCCGATGCGGATGGGGTCATCGAACTGGTAGAACGCCACGCCCAGACTGACCGCCATTCCGAACAGCACGCCGACATAGGGCAGGAACGCAAGCAGTCCCGCGCTGATGCCGATGAGCACTGCATAATCCAGCCCGATGATCGACAGCGCGATGGCATAGGCGGCGGCGAGTACCAGACAGACGGTGAACTGGCCGCGCACATAACCGGAGAGTGTCAGGTTGATACGGCGCATCTGCTCGCGGATGGTGGCCGCATGATCGCGCGGGAGGAGGCGGTCGATATGTGTCACGAGTATGTCAAAATCGCGCAGCAGGTAGAAGGCCACGATGGGAGTGATGAACAGCAGCGACAGTAGGCCGATGAGCGCCCGTCCCGATTGCCAGAGATTCTCCAGTATGCCGGTGAGCATCGCCGGGATTCTGTCGGAGAAACCGTTTACCGATTGCTGAACCTGATCCACGGAACCCGGATCGATGCGCGCCAGCCATGACTGGATGAGCGGAGCGTATTCTTCGCGCAGTGCGATTAAATAACCCGGAATGTTATGCGCCAGATCGAGCATCTGATGGTAGAGCACGGGCAGCAGGAGCGCCCCCGCCGTGCCCACGATCACAAAAAAGAAGCACAGCACGATGAGCGTGGCGGACAGGCGGGAAAGCTTCTGTTCCTCGAAGCGGTCCACGACGGGATCGAGAAAATATGCCACTCCCATCCCCACCACGAACGGCAGCAGGATGCCGCGCACGAGATAGAGGAATACGAAAAATGCCAATGTGCCCAGAGTCCAGAATTGTATCTTCCGCGTGGTGGTCATATGCCTGCCTTCCGCAATACCCACTAACCGTTCTCCTGCTGGATGGAGAGCCCGTTATGCGCCAGCCCGTCCAGCGCAGCGGTGAGATCGCCACGATAATGCAGCACGATGTCGGCCTGCCCGGCTGAGATCGCCAGCACCTGCACCGATTTCACCTGCGGTGCGCCGGTGAGTTTCTGGCGGATGTCCATCCATTCCTCAAGCCCCGCTACCGGAACCAGTACGGGCAGGGAGCTCTCTTCGGCCCCCGCGCTCACGGCGGTGGTATTTTTCCATTGCTGGTCGAGCTTGCGTACCACATCCTGTATGGTGGTGGTGAAGATCTCAGGAGGAATACCCGGATCCGACGACATGTCCGATTCCGGCAGGGAGAGCGAATAGGTCGCGTGGCTGCGTTTATTCTCGTATTTGCCGAGCAAGTCGAGTGATACATCGAGCGCCACCGTGCCGTCCGGGTTGCGGCCGGTGACGGTCGCAGCGGCCACCAGTACGTCGTCGGTGCGATAGCGCGCACGCAGCGGCAGCAGCTTCTCATAATCCTTGGCGAGCACGGCCTGAAGGTCGCCGCCCTGTATGTCCTCCAGATCGCCCAGCGGCAGCACCACGGATACCAATCGATCCCCGGAGCCCAGCGCGTTCCATGCGTCCCGCCAGGGGTTGGGGTCTTCCCACAGCGCCGGCCTTCCGTTCTGGATCAGGATGGGCAGCACCAGTATCGGCGTACGTGGTGCGGCCTCGGTGTAGGCGACGTTCGCGCCCTGCATATATTGCCGCACGGTGTCCGGGTTGAAGGTCACGGTCAGGCGCGCGCGGTAGCGGGTGGCGGCGATCTTCTCGTCGGCGATGCGGTAACCTGTCACCATCACGTTAATATCGTCCGGCGAGGCCGGGGGGAGTGCCTCGTACTCCGCGCCGGAAACCATCCGGCGGATCAGCGTGGTGAAGGCTTCCGCTTGTCCCTGCGCGAGCGCCAGATCCCGCGCCTCGGTGGCAGTGGCGCCGGTGGCGTCCACCTCGACATTCTCCACGGTGAACACGTCCTGCGCGTTCGCGCCCGATGCGGCCATGCACAGCAGCAGGGCGACGGAGATTGCCCGAAGAGTCCTATAAACTATTGCCAACACGCCCATTGCTCCGTATTGTCCCATCCACGCGAGTAGTTTTACGGTATTAAGGGGGAAGAATCTACAGCTTCTATGCCAACAGGTAACAAATATAAAGAGGCCGGGGTCGACATTGATGCGGGCAACCGGCTGGTGGATAAGATAAAGCCGCTGGCCGCCGCCACCGCGCGCACAGGAACCATGGACAGCATCGGCGGATTCGCCGGGCTGTTCGACCTCAAGGCGCTGGGCTACCGCGACCCGATACTGGTCGCCTGCACCGACGGCGTGGGTACGAAGCTCAAGATCGCCATCGAAACGGGCCATCATAGCACCATCGGCATCGACCTCGTGGCGATGTGCGTGAACGACCTCGTGGTGCAGGGCGCGGAGCCGCTGTTCTTCCTTGATTATTTCGCGACCGGCGCACTCAAAGTGGAGCAGGCGCGCGAGGTCATCGCGGGCATCGCCGAGGGTTGTACGCAGGCCGGATGCTCGCTCATCGGCGGCGAAACCGCCGAGATGCCGGGCATGTATGGCGCGGAGGATTACGACCTCGCGGGATTCTCCGTGGGCGTCGTGGAGCGCGACGGCATCCTGCCGCGCAAGGACGCGCTCGCGGCGGGCGATGTGATATTGGGGCTGGCCTCGACGGGTGTGCATTCCAACGGGTTCTCGCTGGTGCGCCACATTTTGAAAGCGCATCACCTCACCCTCTCGGACGCCGCGCCCTTCTCACCCGGCCAGACCTATGGAGAGGCGCTGCTTGTTCCCACGCGCATCTACGTGAAAAGCTGCATGGAGGCCATCCGCACCGGCAAGGTGAAGGCGCTGGCGCACATCACCGGCGGCGGGTTGATAGAGAATCTTCCGCGCATATTACCCGACTCGCTCGGCGCGCATATCGACGCTAAATCCTGGGAGCGCCCGGAAGTGTTCCCGTGGCTACAGGCGCAGGGAAGCATCTCGGCGCTGGAGATGCTGCGTACCTTCAACAGCGGTATCGGCATGATCGTGGTGGTCGCG
>JADZBT010000188.1 GCA_020851915.1 Alphaproteobacteria bacterium
CCCGTCATAATGCCGGGCAGCGCCAGCGGCAGGGTATGGTGCATCACCACCTGCATGGGCGAAGCGCCCAGCGCCCGCGCGGCATCGCGGATGGATCCGGGGATGGACTTGAGCGCCGTGCGCGTGGTGATGATGATGGTGGGCAGCGTCATCAGTGCCAGCGTCAACCCTCCGACCAGCGCCGAGGAACGCGGCAGCCCGAAGAAGCCAAGATACACCGAAAGCCCCAGCAACCCGAAGATGATGGACGGCACGGCGGCGAGGTTATTGATGTTCACCTCGATGATGTCCGACAGGCGTCCCGGTGTGGAGAACTCCTCCAGATACACCGCCGTCAACACCGCGAAGGGAAACGACACGGCCAGACAGACAAGAATAGTGAAGAGCGATCCCACGATGCTACCCAGCATGCCCGCCTGTTCCGGCTCGCGCGAATCGCCACTGGTGAAGAATCCGCTGTTGAATCGCTGCTCCACCGCCCCGTGCTCCTCCAGCGCTTTGAGCCATGCGATCTGGCGGTCGCTGAATTTGCGCGCGCTCTCGGGCACATCTGCGGAGATGCGGCCCTTGAGGAACATATCCACCTCGTCGGAAGCCAGCATCGATACCTCGACCGTACGGCCAATAAGCGACTGATCGGCCTTCACCATGCGGCGCAGCTGGTGCGACACACCGGTGCTCAGCAAGCCGTAGAGTTCGCGTGATTCCTGACGCTCTTTCACTGCAGGAAATGCTTTCTTCAGGGATTGCCGCGCCAGTAGCGTATAGTCGGCGATCACGAGCGCTTGCGGATCGTGCAGGCCCTTGGGATCCAGTATGCTGGCGGAAAAAGTCACCGGCAGCGTGATCTCGGTCTGCCACAAAGCCGTGTAACCCTTGCCGATAACGCTGGCGAGCAGCACCACCAGCACCACGAACGCCGCAATGATAGCGCCTGCACCGAACTGGCGGAAGCGTCGCTCCGCGCTGTGCCGCCTCGCAAGCAATGCTTCAGCGGCGGGCGGCAGATGCAGGGATGCGGTGGGGTCGGGATTATTCATAACGCTCCCGATAGCGCCGGACGATGCGGAGCGCAATGACATTGAGCGACAGCGTAAGCACAAAGAGCGTGATGCCAAGTGCGAACGCCGCGAGTGTCTTGGGGCTGTCGAATTCCTGATCGCCCACCAGCAGCGAAACGATCTGCGCGGTGACGGTCGTGACCGATTCCAGCGGGTTAAGCGTAAGGTTGGCGGTGAGTCCTGCGGCCATCACCACGATCATCGTTTCACCGACCGCGCGCGAGATAGCGAGCAGCACCGCGCCCATGATACCGGGCAGCGCCGCCGGGATGACCACTTGCTTGATGGTTTCTGATGCCGTGGCGCCCATGCCGTACGAGGCATCGCGCAACGATTGCGGCACGGCGTTGATGACGTCATCGGACAGCGACGATACGAACGGAATGATCATCACCCCCATCACCAGCCCGGCGACCAGCGCGCTCTCGGAAGCGATCTCCAGCCCTACCGCCTCGCCAAAGCCCCGGAAGAACGGCGCGACCGTCATCACCGCAAAATAACCATAGACCACGGTCGGGATGCCGGCCAATATTTCCAGCACCGGCTTGGCAACATCGCGCACGCGGCGCGTGGCGTATTCCGACATATAGATCGCCGAGAGCAGCCCGACGGGGATCGCCACCAGCATCGCCACGAGGGTGATAAGCAGCGTACCGGCGAACAGCGGCACAGCTCCGAAGGAACCGGAGCTCCCCGCCTGATCGGCGCGGAGCGCCATCTGGGGGCTCCAATGCGTACCGAACAGGAACTCATGCATGGGAATGAGATTGAAAAAACGTATCGCCTCGAACAGCACCGAGAGCAGGATGGCGACGGTGATGAGTATCGACACCAGCGCGCAGAACAGGATAATGCCATGCCCCAACCGCTCTACCCGGTAACGGGCGGGAAATCCTATGTCCAGCTGCCGGAGCGCGACCAGCAGCCCGGCGCATCCGGTAAGCAGGATGACCAACCCGGCGATCTCGTCGGGCACAACGGTGTCGAGCTTGAGGAACGCCATCCACAGCACGAACGCCGGGAGCGCAGCCCACGCCGACACATATAATCCGTGATAAGGGGGAAGCGAATGGGTCCGGGGACCTCCGGAGGCGGCAAATCGGGATGCCCTATACCACCCCAGACCATAGCCCAGGATCGCCAGCATCGGTATCATCAATCCCGTATGGGACACGATATACATGTTGGGCTCGTACCGTGTTCGCTACGCAAATTTCCCCCTGTTCATAGAGAATTTAGACGGATTGTAAAGAGGTTTCGGGTATGAGGTTTCAGGTTTCAGGAAATTATGCGATCCGCTGAAACCTGAAACTAAAAACCTACACCCGCTTCGACAACCAGATAGCGAGTTTTGTCCCCGCCCGAATAGCGCCGGTAAGCGCCTCATAGAACGGCGTTTCTTCCGCCTTGTGGGCCAGTCCCGTGTCGCGGTGCTCGACCTCTTCCTTGCGGAACTCCTCGATGGTATTCCGGAGCGCCTGTTCTTCTGTGCCCAGCTGCTCATTCTGGTGCGCGTAATGCGCGTCGATGACGGACTCCACCGCCACCGTGCAGGCCATCGCCGCTTTTTCTCCCATCAAGGCGGTCGCCGCCCCCAGCGCGTAGCCCGCCACATGCCAGAGCGGCGTGAGCAGCGTCGGGCGCACGCGGCGCTCGGCGATCATCTGGTTGAATACATCCAGATGCCGCTGCTCCTGCTCCGCCATATGGCGGATGACCGGCGCACTCGCGTGATGCTTCAATACGGCGAGCTGGCCCTCGTAGATGCGCTTCGCGCCATACTCACCCGCCTGATTGACGCGGAGGGTGCGCGCGATGAACTCCTGTGCGCCCGGATCGCCCGGCAGGATACGGTGGGTAGGCGCGGGGTAACTCATGCGCGTTTCCTCAACAGAAGCAGAGAATACGATCCGTACAGCGTAAGCGCGCCAGATACGAGCGCGTTCCACCCGGCCATGGAAATGCCCAGCACCACCAGCGCCGGCTCGTCACAACGCACCGACGACGCCTCCATGATGGCACGGCGCATTTCTTCAATGGTAGCGTTCTCCTGCAAGTCACCAGAACAGCCTTGCAGTCCCTCGAAAATTCCGTACTCCACGCCCGTGTGATACACCGCGATACCCGTACCCACCGCAAGCGACAGGCTGCATAGCGACAGCAAGGCGCGCTGTCCGCCGTTATGCGACACCAGCAGCGACAGCAAGGCCATCGCGATGACGCCCGCATAGGGCCAACGCTGCCACATGCAGAGCGTGCAGGGATGCAGCCCGAACCCGTATTGCGACACCAGCGCACTACCCAACGTGAGCACGCTCGCCGCCAGCAGCAGCATGAGCGCATAGCGCGCCGTGGTAGGAATGAGCAGCGTTTTCAACCTCTGTATCATGGCTTCCGCCTGCGCTCAGGCAACGGCTTTCTCACGCGCGACCGCCCGCCAGCCGATGTCACGGCGGCAGAAACCGTCGGGCCAGTTGAGCGCATCCACTGCCTCATAGGCTTTTTTCTGCGCGCTGCCCACGGTAGGACCGGTCGCGGTCACGCCCAGCACACGCCCTCCGGCGGAGATGATGGAGCCCTTGAAGCGCTTGGTCCCGGCGTGAAACACCGTGGCATCGGCGACCCGTGCGGCATCCGCAAGTCCGTGAATGACGGTTCCTTTGACGTAATCGCCGGGGTAACCTTTCGCAGCCATCACCACGCAGAGCGCAGCCTCGTCGCGGTACACCGGCGCAGGAAGCGATGCGAGCGTGCCTTTGGCGCTGGCCACGAGATACGGCACGATGTCGCTCTCCAGACGGCGCATCAGCACCTGCGTTTCGGGGTCACCGAATCGCGCGTTATATTCCAGCACCTGCGGCCCTTCGCGGGTGAGCATCAGCCCGACGAACAGCACACCACGGAAGGGCATGCCCTCGCGCTTCATAGCCTGCACAGTGGGGATGACGATGCGCTGCATGACATCCTTACGCAGACGATCCCCCACCACCGGCGAAGGACTGTATGTGCCCATACCGCCGGTATTGGGGCCGGTGTCGCCGTCACCCACACGCTTATGGTCCTGCGCGGAACCGAATTCGATGGCGGTGTCGCCGTCGGATAGCGCGAAGAAACTCACTTCCTCGCCCTCAAGGAACGCCTCGATCACGATCGAAACGCCTGCCGCGCCGAAGCGGCCAGAGAATATCTCTTCCACCGCGAGGATCGCCTCGCCCATGGTCTGGGCGATGTACACGCCCTTACCAGCGGCCAGCCCATCGGCCTTCACCACGATGGGTACACCGGTCTTCATAAGATATTCCTTCGCGGCCTGCGGATCGGTGAAGCGGCCATAGGCGGCGGTGGGGATATTGTATTTCTGGCAGAGCTCCTTGGCAAAGCCCTTGGAGCCCTCAAGCTGCGCGGCGCGTGCGTCCGGGCCGAACGCGGTAATGCCGTGATCGCGCAGCACGTCGACCAGCCCGGTCACCAGCGGCGCCTCAGGGCCGATCACGACCAGATCAATGGCCTTCTCCTCGCAGAATTCCACCACGGCATCGCTCTCCAGCCCGTCGAACGGCACGCATTCAGCGATCTCCTCAATGCCGCCATTGCCCGGCGCGCAATAGAGCTTCTTCAACAGCGGAGATTGGGAAATCTTCCAGCACAGCGCATGCTCGCGTCCGCCGGAACCGATAACCAGAATATTCATATATATACTCTCCCGAAGGGCGTGAAGGGGGTTCAGACGGGGAAAAATACGCGCTCTTGCCCCGTTTTACAAGGGCCTATATAAGGAATCATCATGTCCGAGCCCGCCCGTAGCCACAACCAGACCGAATATACCGTGAGCGAAGTATCCGCCCGCATCAAGCGCGTGGTGGAGGAGAATTTCGGCCATGTGCGGGTGCGCGGCGAGATCTCGGGCTTCAAACGGGCGGCGTCCGGACATCTCTACATGGCCCTCAAGGACGCCAACGCCGTGATGGACGCCGTCTGCTGGAAGGGCACGGCCGACCGCTTCGCTTTCAAGCCAGAAGATGGCCTGGAGGTGGTCTGCGTGGGCCGCATCACCACCTATCCGGGACGCTCCAAATACCAGATCGTCATCGACCATATGGAACCGGCAGGCCTCGGCGCGCTGATGGCGCTGCTCGAAAAACGCAAAATCCAGCTTGAGAAAGAAGGGCTGTTCGACTCCGCACGCAAGAAGCCCATTCCCTTCCTGCCGGAGGTCATCGGCGTGGTCACCTCGCCCACCGGCGCAGTCATCCGCGACATACTGCACCGGCTCGCCGACCGCTTCCCCCGCCATGTGCTGGTCTGGCCGGTATTGGTGCAGGGCGAAGGCGCGAAGGAACAGATAGCTGCCGCCATCACAGGATTCAACCGCCTGCCCGCAGACGGCGCGATACCGCGCCCGGACCTCATCATCGTCGCACGCGGCGGCGGATCACTGGAAGACCTCTGGGCCTTCAACGAAGAAATAGTGGTGCGCGCGGCGGCGGCGTCCGATATTCCCCTCATCTCCGCCGTGGGGCATGAGACCGACACCACCCTCATCGACTACGCCTCCGACCTGCGCGCGCCTACGCCGACCGCCGCCGCCGAGATGGCCGTGCCGGTACGCAGCGAATGGCTGATCACGCTCGCTGAGCAGAGCGTGCGGATGCGCCGGAGCCTCCTGCGCCTGCTGGAAGAACGGCGCGTGCGGATCGAAGGGCTGGCGCGCGGATTGCCCAATCCGCGCCAACTGCTGGATGCCGCCACGCAGCGGCTCGATGATCTTTCCACACGGCTTCAGGCATCGCTGCCGGTGTTGTTGCAGCGTAAGCACGAGATACTTCTGCATCTGGCAGCGCGGATGCAGCCGCGTACGCTGCTGCGTGACATCGCCCGCAACCTCGAAACGCTCACAATGTTCTCCGAGCGTGCCGGCGCAGCGTATAAACGCTTCCTCATGCAACAAGAGAAGCACATCACCTCACTGGCGCAACTGCTGGAGAGTTACCACTACAAGAAGGTTCTCGCGCGCGGCTTCGCGCTGGTGCGCGGCGATAACGGAACAGTACTCACCTCCGCCGGAATGGTACAGCACAGGATGACGCTTGCGCTCGAATTCCACGATGGCATAGCGCATGCTATCGGTAGCTGTGACGCGGCAACACCATCCAATCCGACCAAGAAAAGACCAGCGAAAAAAGCGCGGGAGCAGGAAGAGTTATTTTAGTTACTCTTTTGGCCAGCGCCGATGCACCCAGAACCACTGTTCCGGGAATTCGCGTATCCAGCCTTCCAGCACGCTGTTGATCTTCAGCATGGCGTTATGTACGTCGCGCGCGTGGTCATCGGTATGCAGGAACTGCAGCGGCGCGTAGACCGTCGCCTTGAAGTGTGTACCGTTCTCACGCACCACGCGCATCGGCACGATGGGAATACCGAGCTTGAAGGCGAATTCCGCTACCGCCGGCGCGGTCATGGCGTCGCGCCCGAAGAAGGGCACGGGGATGCCGTCATTCATCTTCTGATCGACGAGGAATCCCACCACTTCACCGCGCTTCAGCGCGCGCACGATGCCGATGGCGTCGCTCGTGCCCTTGGCGTATTGCGCGGTGGCCGTGCGCCCCCGCAGATAGCAGATCATGCTATCGACCCACGGGTTATTCGCCGCGCGATAGACCACACCCATCGGCAGGCCGTATTCCTTCAGGATGCGCGGCGACAGCTCCCAGTTTCCGAAATGGCCGGAGATAAAGATCGCGCCCTTGCCGCTGGCTTTCAGCGCCTCGATATGCTCCGTGCCTTCGACCGCGATATGTGGCCAGACCGCGCGTCCCGCCAGATGCGGATACTCCGCTGCGATGCGGCCAAAATGCTCCCACATGCCCGTGACGATGGCAGCGCTCTTCTCGCGGGCGATGTCAGGAAACACGTTGCTGAGGTTATCATATGCCACCCCGCTCACGCGCAAGTGCGGCCCGACGGCGCGCGCAAGCGTGCCACCCAGCGCGGAAGCCGCGTCGAGCGGCAGCAGTCGGAACAGCAGGAACAGGGCTCCCGCCGCAAACGCCTCCAGCGCGTGTTTCATCCGTTCCATCATGCTGAGAACACCAGTGCAGCCAGTTGTGTTTCATCGAGGAAATGCAGTTGTGCATGTACCACCTGCACCTTGTCCTGATAATAGGCAGGCACGCGCACGAAATCCTTGGCCGTGGTCACCAGCTGCGCGTTGGCACGCTCGGCGTGGCGCATCAGCCGATCCATTTCCTCGCGCGTGAAATAATGATGGTCGGCGAACGGCTCGCTGCCCACCAGTTCCACATCCATGGCCTTCAGCATGTCGAAGAATTTTTGGGGGCGGCCGATACCCGCGAACGCGATCACGCGCTTGCCCATGAATGCCCCGTTCTTCTCCGCGACGGGGCGCATCTCGGCGCGAATGATCGGTAGACTCTCCGGCAGGCGCTTGGCGAGGCCGGTGTCATCGCGACCAATGATGACCGCCACCGTCGCACGCGCGATGCCTTCGTCAAACGGCTCGCGCAACGGCCCGGCGGGGATCACTTCGCCATTGCCGATGCCAACGCCGCCGTCGAACACCAGCATCGCAGTATCCTTAGAGAGCGACGGGTTCTGGAATCCATCGTCCATAATGATGGCGCGCGCGCCATCTTCGATCGCCGCACGCGCACCCGCCACGCGGTCATGCGACACCCAGGTGGGCGACACCTGCGCCAGCAACAACGGCTCGTCGC
This sequence comes from Alphaproteobacteria bacterium, assembly GCA_020851915.1. Lineage (GTDB taxonomy): Bacteria > Pseudomonadota > Alphaproteobacteria > Rickettsiales > RI-342 > JADZBT01. The sequence goes on from JADZBT010000188.1 coordinate 7,796, forward strand.
CGACGTCGCGCGCACGATGCAATCGCGCATTCACTTTCACCGGGCCCGTGAGTTTTCCGCCGTAGCCGCGCGTGAGGTACGCGAACGGGATACCACGCGCCTTGGCCATCTCTCCCAATGCAAGCGCGACGGGCGTTTTTCCCGCACCGCCCATCACGAGGTTGCCGATGCACACCACCGGTACATCGAGCGCGACGGGCGCGGGCTGGCGCTTCAGGTATTGTGCGCGCCCCCAGAGATAGACGCGCGATAGTTGTTTCAGAGAACCGGCGCGTGCGCGCTGCGCGCGCTCCTTCCAGAATCCCGACCGCTTCCATTCGGGCGGTATCTTCTGCCACAGGGCTTTCAGTTTTTCCATGTCTTAAGCGACCTCCGTAAACAGGGGGGCCAGCGCGGTCAACACTGCGTCCGTCACGCCCCGGGCGCTTTCTGCC
>JADZBT010000189.1 GCA_020851915.1 Alphaproteobacteria bacterium
AAGGTCGAGGAATACCGCGAGAAATTCGCCAGCCCCTTCGTGGCGGCGTCGCGCGGCTATCTCGATGACATCATCCGTCCGCAGAACACGCGCTGGCGTATCTGCAAGGCGCTCGACATGCTGACCAACAAGGCTGCCGAAACGCCGTGGAAAAAACACGATAACATGCCGTTATAATCCATGTTCGAAAAAATCCTTATAGCTAACCGTGGTGAGATCGCAGTGCGGATCATCCGCTCCGCGCGCAAGATGGGTATCAAGACGGTGGCCGTCTATTCCGAGGCCGACACCAACTCGCTGCATGTGCAGGAGGCCGATGAGGCTGTGTATATCGGCCCGTCGCCGTCGTCGGAGAGTTATCTCCGCATCGACCGCGTCATCAAGGCGGCGCAGAAGACCGGGGCGCAGGCTATCCACCCGGGGTACGGCTTCCTTTCCGAAAATTCCGAATTTGCCAAGGCGGTGCATGACGAAGGGCTGGTGTTCATTGGCCCGACGCATGATGCCATCCGCTTTATGGGCGATAAGATCAAGGCGAAGAAGATCGCCAACCGCGCGGGCGTGAACATCATCCCCGGCCATAAGGACGCGGTGCGCGACTACGCGACCGCCAAGAAGATCGCCGCGAAGGTGGGCTACCCCATTATGATCAAGGCGGCGGCGGGCGGCGGCGGCAAGGGCATGCGTATCATCCGCAACGATGAGCAGCTGAAGGACGGGCTGCGGGCGGCGGCGAATGAGGCGAAGTCGAGCTTTAGCGATGATCGCGTATTCATCGAGAAATACATCGAGAACCCACGCCATATCGAAATTCAGATTCTGGCTGACCGCTACGGCAATGTGGTGGCATTGGGTGAGCGCGAATGCTCTATCCAGCGCCGTCACCAGAAGGTCATCGAAGAAGCGCCCAGCCCCTTCCTCGACGACAAGACGCGCAAGACCGTGTTCAAGCAGTCGATCGCGCTGGCCAAGGAAGTGGGCTACATCTCGGCGGGAACCATCGAGTATGTGGTCGATGAGAAGAAGAATTTCTATTTCCTCGAAATGAACACCCGTCTGCAGGTGGAGCATCGCGTCACCGAACTCATCACCGGCATCGACATCGTCGAGCAGATGATCCGCATCGCGGCGGGCGAGAAGCTGCCTTTCGCGCAGAAGGACATCGCATTCAACGGCTGGGCGATGGAAGCCCGCGTCTATGCCGAGGATCCGACGCGCGGATTCCTGCCCTCCACGGGCCGCATCACGCGCTTCATCGAGCCGGAGAATGTGCCCGGCCTCATCGTCGATACCGGCATCTATGAGGGCGGCGAGGTCAGCATGTTCTACGACCCGATGGTGGCCAAGGTCTGCACCTACGGCGACACCCGCACCCGTGCCATCGAGGACATGAACGCAGCACTGGGCGCGTTCGTCATTCGCGGTATTTCGCATAATATCAGTTTTCTGGAAGCCATCATCAATCACCCGCGCTTCGTGGCAGGGAACCTCACCACCGGCTTCATCGAGGAGGAATATCCCAAAGGGTTCAGCGGCGCGGAACTCTCGTCGGAGCTTAACCGCGTATTCATCGCCTCGTCGGTCTTCATGCATCTGCGCTATCTGGAACGCGAACGCGAGATCAGCGGGCAGTTGCCGGGACGTCGTCCCGTCATCGGCTCGCGCTGGGTGGTACGCGTCGGCAAGGATGAGTATCCCGTGTCCGTCACCGCGCGCGCGCAAGGATATGACATCGGCGTGAATAACGAGATCGTCAGCGTACGCAGCTCGTGGGAGCTGGGCCGCCGCCTGTTTCAGGGCGTGGTCGGCGGGCGTCAGGTGCATGTGAAGGTGCGCCGCCTCGCGGAAGGCTATCATATGCTCTATAGCGGTGCGGATGTGCGCGTCATCGTGCGTACGCCCAGCGTGTCCGAGCTTGCGATCCATGTGCCGGACAGCTCCGAGGCCAGCCAATCCAAACAGCTCATTGCGCCCATCACCGGACGCGTCGTGGCGTTCCGCGTCAAGAAGGGCGACGTGGTGAAGCAGGGTCAGGAGCTGGTCATTATCGAGGCGATGAAGATGGAAAACATCATTACCGCCGATAACGACGTGACCATCAAGAAGATCCACGCCAAGCCGGGCGAAGGCATCACCGCAGGGCAGGCCGTCATCGATTTTGAGTAGGGTATAGCCCACAGGAGTCGTACAAAACCATATTGTCATCCCGGCGCAGGCCGGGATCCATCTTTCCATATGGATGGGAATCTCGTCGCCGGTCAGCAGACCGGCGGTGCACTCAGACTGCTGTCCTCGCCGCACTGGATCCCGGATATTTTTGTCTGCTGACAAAAATTCCGGGATGACAATAAGAGGGAGTGTTTCACGTGGAACAATTCGTGCCGTCCAGCATGGTGCGTTCAAATTCCCGTTTCAGCACCGTATCCACTTCCTGCATGGTGGCGTTGATGCCCAGTGCCCGGAGCGATGTCACCCCATGGTCGCGGATACCGCAGGGGACGATGCCGCTGAAATGTTCGAGGTCGGGATCTACGTTCAGCGCGATGCCGTGGTAGCTGATCCAGCGTTTCAGGCGGATGCCGATGGCGGCGATCTTGGCCTCGCCACCGCCGGGGAGGGGAACCCATACCCCCACGCGCCCGTCGCGTATCTCTCCAGAAATATCAAAATGTTGCAGCGTATTTATAATCCATTTCTCTAACTTGCGGACGAAGCAGCGCACGTCCTGTTCCTCGCGCAGATCGAGCATCGCGTAGGCGATGCGCTGGCCGGGGCCGTGGTAGGTATATTGCCCGCCGCGCCCGCTCTGGTAGACGGGAAAGCGTTTCGGGGTGAGCAGGTCGGACGCCTGCGCGCTCGTGCCGGCGGTGTAGAGCGGCGGGTGCTCCAGCAGCCAGACGAGGGGAGCTTCCGTGCCGGCGTGGATGGCGGCGACGCGCGCCTCCATCGCGGCGACGGCGGCGGGATAATCCACGGGTTCAGGGCTGGTTTTCCATTCGATGGGCAACATAATGGCAATTCATACCCAGATTGCTTGCGTAATCCAAGGATATTTGCTATTCCCCTAAGCCTTGCCCGATGTGCGGTCGTGGCGAAATTGGTAGACGCACTACCTTGAGGTGGTAACGGGGCGACCCATGGAGGTTCAAGTCCTCTCGACCGCACCACGCTTCGCCCTTACGGGCTACGCGTGGCACAGTCATGAGTGGGCCGTTAGGCCGAAGCAGTACCCGTCGTAGCCCGAAGGGCGACGACGGGCCGGAGCATGCTAATGCGCTAAATGAATGAAGCGGTGGTTTATAGGGAAAAAAACAATAGTTTTCTCATGCTTTTATCAGTATAGCGAAAGCAATAACCAACGAGCCTACGATAATTGAAAGTGGAATTGCTCCTATAAATCCGGCTATAGCCGAGATAGTCCAAAAGAAAACCCCTACACCCACTAAAACAACGGCGCCATGGCCAATGGCCTTCATAGCGTAGTCGATAGCGTTACCAATGGCTTTCATAGTGGTGGGAAACAAACTGACTAATCCCATGATGACTAGAACTACGGCGCTGCATGTTAATAGTGCCTTGTTCACTTCCTTTTGCTCTGTGTTTACTACAGACCATGCTAATCCAGCCAAAGCAAAGTAAAAAGCCGCTAAAAAAACTTTATTTTCGAACAGCCTGTTTATTTTTCTTTCAGGAAAATATTTTTTGATTCTGGCAAATAATTTGCGCCATATTTTTATGACAGACTGTAGTAGATATTTTAGTCCACACTTTATTCTGGCAGCGATAATTTGAGGAAATATTACTGAAATCCCTACAG
>JADZBT010000190.1 GCA_020851915.1 Alphaproteobacteria bacterium
AATCTGGGATTGAACGATACGCAGTTCGGTCTGCTGGTGGGCACGCCCATCCTGACCGGTTCGCTCAGCCGCCTGTTGCTCGGCATCTGGACGGATCAGTATGGCGGGCGTATCGTATACGTTGTGGTGATGATGGCGGCGGCGATCGCCACGTGGCTGCTGACCTATGCGGAAACCTACGAGATGTTCCTGCTGGCGGCGCTGGGCGTCGGCATCGCGGGTGGCTCGTTCGCGGTGGGCATCGCCTATGTATCGCGCTGGTATCCCAAGGAGAAGCAGGGTACGGCGCTCGGCATTTTCGGCATGGGTAACGTAGGTGCTGCGGTAACGAAATTCGTCGCGCCCTTCATCATGGTGGCAATGGGCTGGCAGGCGGTAGCGCAGATCTGGGCGGTGGCGCTGTTCGCTACGGCGGTTCTTTACTGGATATTCACCAAAGACGACCCGATACTGGTGGCACGTCGCGAGAAGGGCGAGAAGCCGCAATCCACCAAGATGGCGCTGGAGCCGCTCAAGAAGCTTCAGGTCTGGCGTTTCTCTCTCTATTATTTCTTCGTGTTCGGTGCATTCGTGGCGCTGGCGCTGTGGCTGCCGCGCTATTATGTCGGCGCCTATGGCCTCGACATCAAGACCGCCGGTATGCTGGGTGCGGCCTATTCCATCCCTGCCTCGATATTCCGGGCGGTAGGCGGGTGGATGTCGGATAAATACGGCGCTCGCCGCATCATGTACCTGACCTTCATCATGTCGGTGATCTGCACCTTCCTGCTGAGCTATCCCTCGACGGACTACACGGTGCATGGCATCAACGGCCCGATCCAGTTCACCATCGCGATGGGATTCATTCCCTTCACTATCCTCACCTTCACCCTCGGTTTCTTCATGTCGCTGGGTAAGGCGGCGGTCTACAAACATATCCCTGTCTACTACCCGGAGCATGTGGGCTCGGTGGGTGGCATCGTGGGCCTCATCGGCGGTCTGGGCGGTTTCATCCTGCCCATCACCTTCGGTGCGCTGAACGACCTCACCGGCGTGTGGACAAGCTGCTTCATGCTGCTGACCGTCATTACCGTTATCGCTCTGGTGTGGATGCACGTGTCCATCCGCATGATGGAGCGTCAGAAGCATCCTGAACTGCGCGGGCCGCAGTATCTGCCGGAGCTTGCAACCGACGAGGAGAGTGTCATGGCTTTCCTTGAGGGCGAAGCGCTGCGCCAACGCAGCGAGTTGCTCACGCAGGAAAGCCGGCAGATGGAGGATCGTGCGCGCATGCTGAAAGAGCAGGCGAGCGAGATGCTGTCTCGCAGCAAGAGCCTGAACGGCAATAAGCCGAAGAAGAAAAACTAGCCTGATTTTTAAATCTACATCTCAACGGAGGCCTCGCATGGCACAAGACCTGAAGAACTGGAACCCGGAAGACGCCCAGCAATGGGAATCCGGCGGCAAGCAGATCGCCAATCGTAACCTGTGGATATCGATTCCCAGCCTGCTGTGCGGCTTTGCGGTATGGCTCTACTGGAGCATCATCACCGTGCAGATGATCAATGTCGGTTTTGCTTTCACGCAGGCGGATCTGTTCACGATCAGCGCCATCGCGGGGCTGTCGGGAGCGACGCTGCGTATCCCGAGTTCTTTCTTCATCCGTCTGGCAGGCGGTCGTAACACGCTATTCCTGACCACCGCGCTGCTCATCATTCCGGCGGCGGGAACGGGTGTCGCACTGCAGGACATCAACACCCCGCTCTGGCAGTTCCAGATTCTGGCGCTGCTCTCGGGCTTTGGCGGCGGTAACTTCGCGTCGTCCATGTCCAACATCAGCTTCTTTTTCCCCAAGCGGGTACAGGGCTATTCGCTTGGCATGAACGCGGGGCTGGGCAATTTCGGCGTTACCACCATGCAGTTGCTGATCCCGCTGGTGATGACCTTCAGCCTGTTCGGAGGCGACCCAATGACACTGGTGCAGCCGAGCGGTTCGCTGATCGGCAAGATCCCGGCGGGTGAGATGACCTACATCCACAACGCGGGTTACGTCTGGGTAACATTCCTTGTCGTGCTGGCAGCTGCTATCTGGGTGGGCATGAACAATATCACTGCGGATCATGTATCTCCCAATATCGGCTCCACGCTGGGCGCATTCTTCAAGATTCTGGTGATGCTTGCCATCGGTCTGGTGGCCGCGTGGGCGGGGTTCAAGCTTATGCAACCTGCGGACGTAGGAGGGCTGGGTATCAGCAAGTGGGTCGTGCTGCCGCTGGTCATCGCTGCGACCGTGTTTCTGCTGAAGTTGCTGCCGCTGGGTGAGAATTACAAAACCAGCCTTACGCGCCAGTACCGCATCTTCAATAACAAACATACCTGGGCCATGACGGTCATCTATACCATGACCTTCGGCTCGTTCATCGGCTATTCGGCGGCACTGGCGCTGGCGTTGAAGGTGATCTTCGGATTCCAGCACGTGATGGTCGATGGCGTGATGACGCATACGACCGCGAATCCCAACGGCCCTGCCGTGTTGATGTATGCGTGGATCGGGCCGTTCATCGGCGCGATCATCCGTCCTGTGGGCGGCATCATCGCCGACAAGATGGGTGGCGCGAAGGTCACGCAGATCATCTCGGTCGTGATGGTGGCCTGTGCGTTGGGCGCGGCGCATTACATGCAGCTTGCCTATGCGTCGGCTACGCCGGAGGAATTCTTCATGCCATTCCTCGTGCTGTTCCTGATCCTGTATCTCGCGACGGGCATCGGCAACGGTTCCACCTTCCGCACTATCGCGGTGGTGTTCGACAAGGAGCAGGCTGGGCCCGTTCTGGGTTGGACTTCTGCGGTCGCGGCCTATGGCGCCTTTATCATCCCGCAGGTGATCGGCGAGCAGATCACCGCCACCACGCCGGAGAACGCCATGTACGGGTTTGCGGCCTTCTATGTGGTCTGCATCGTGCTCAACTGGTGGTTCTATCTGCGTAGCAACGCGTACGTACAGAACCCGTAATACACAAAAGATCGAAGAGGACGTTTTCCATGAGCCATATTCTCGACAAGCTGACTTTCTTCACGCGTTCCGCTCCAGAGACCTTTTCGGAGGGGCACGGTATCACCACGGGTGAGAACCGCGAGTGGGAGCGTGCCTATCGCGGGCGCTGGGCGCACGACAAGGTAGTGCGTTCCACCCACGGCGTGAACTGCACCGGGTCGTGCAGCTGGAAGATCTATGTGAAGAACGGCCTTGTCACATGGGAAACGCAGCAGACGGATTACCCGCGTACCCGTCCCGATCTGCCCAACCACGAACCGCGCGGGTGTGCCCGTGGCGCCAGCTATTCCTGGTATCTCTACAGCGCCGCACGCCTCAAATACCCGATGATCCGCAGCCGTCTGCTGAAGCTGTGGCGTGAAGCGAAGAAGCGTCATACGGATCCGGTGGATGCGTGGGAGAGCATCGTCAGCGATTCCAAGCAGGCGAAGGAATACAAGCAGGCGCGCGGACTGGGCGGCATGGTGCGCGCCGAGTGGGACGAGGTGAACGAGATCATCGCCGCTGCGAATGTTTTCACCGCCAAGGAATATGGCCCCGACCGTATCATCGGTTTTTCGCCGATCCCGGCCATGTCGATGGTGTCTTACGCTGCGGGCAGCCGGTATCTTTCGCTTATCGGCGGAACCTGCATGAGCTTCTACGATTGGTATTGCGACCTGCCGCCATCCAGTCCTCAGACCTGGGGCGAGCAGACCGACGTGCCGGAGAGTGCTGACTGGTATAATTCTTCCTACATCATCGCGTGGGGTTCCAACGTGCCGCAGACGCGCACGCCGGATGCCCACTTCTTTACCGAAGCGCGTTATAATGGCACGAAGACGGTTGCCGTCACGCCGGATTACAGCGAAGTGGCAAAGCTCTCGGACACGTGGCTGCCCGCGCGTCAGGGCACGGACTCGGCGCTTGCCATGGCGATGGGGCATGTGATTCTCAAGGAGTTCCATCTTTCCGGCCGCAGCGAGTATTTCGACGACTATATCCGCATGTACACTGACATGCCGTTCCTCGTTGTGCTGGACGAGCAGAATGGCAGCTATGTGCCGGGACGCACGTTGCGTGCATCCGACTTCAAGGATGCGCTCGGCCAGAAGAACAATGCCGAGTGGAAGCCGGTGGTCATGGATGCCAACAGCAATGAGGTGGTAACCCCCAACGGTACGATCGGCGCGCGCTGGGGCGAGGACGGCCATTGGAATCTGGAACCCAAGAACCTTGCCAATGGCAAGGAGATCTGGCCGGAGATCAGCTTTGCCAAATCCTCGGACAAGGTGGTGTCGGTAGGGTTCCCCTATTTCGGCAATCTGGAGAACGAGCAGCCCATTTTCGCGCACACCGACCATGAGAGTGTGCAACTGCGTAACATTCCTGCACGCCGCGTCACGCTCGACGGCAAGAAGGAAGTGCTGGTCGCGACCGTGTTCGACCTGATGATCGCCAATTACGGCATCGACAACGGTCTGGGCGGCGGTAACGTTGCGTCGTCTTTCGACGACGACGTGCCCTATACGCCTGCATGGCAGGAGAAGATCACCGGCATCCCGCGTGAGAAGGTGATTCAGGTGGCGCGCGAATTCGCCGACAACGCCGACAAGACCCGTGGGCGCTCGATGGTGATTCTGGGTGCTGCCGTCAATCACTGGTATCACATGGATATGATCTATCGCGGTATCATCAACATGCTGATGATGTGCGGCTGTATCGGCAAATCCGGTGGCGGCTGGGCGCATTATGTCGGGCAGGAGAAGCTCCGTCCGCAGACCGGCTGGACGCCGCTTGCCTTCGCGCTCGACTGGCATCGCCCGCCACGGCATATGAATTCCACCAGCTTCTTCTACAACCACGCCAACCAGTGGCGGTATGAGAAACTGGATGTGAAGGAGATACTCTCGCCGCTGGCGGACAAGAAGAAGTGGGAGGATTACTCGCTCATCGATTGCAACGTGCGCTCCGAGCGCATGGGCTGGCTGCCTTCCGCGCCGCAGTTGGAGGAGAATCCGCTGCAGCTCACCAAGGCCGCTAAGAAAGCCGGTAAGGACAGCAAGGAATATGTCGTGGGACGCCTCAAGGCGGGTTCACTACGCATGTCCTGCGAAGACCCGGACAATCCGCGCAATTTCCCGCGCAACCTGTTCATTTGGCGCTCCAACCTGCTGGGTTCTTCCGGCAAGGGGCACGAGTATATGCTGAAGCATCTGCTCGGCACGCAGAACGGTGTGCTGGGCAAGGATCTCGGCGAACTGGGAAATAAACATCCCAAGGAAGTCGTCTGGCATAACCATGCGCCGGAAGGCAAGCTCGACCTCGTAGTGACGCTGGATTTCCGCATGTCCACTACCTGTGTCTATTCCGACATCGTGCTGCCCTCGGCCACCTGGTACGAGAAGAACGATCTAAACACATCCGACATGCACCCCTTCATCCACCCGCTGTCGCGCGCGGTCGATCCGGCATGGGAGAGCCGCAGCGACTGGGACATTTACAAGGGTATCGCCAAATCTTTCTCCGATCTGTGCGAAGGGCATCTGGGTACGGAAACCGATCTGGTGGCGCTTCCCATCCTGCACGACACCCCTGCAGAACTCGCGCAGGCGCTCGACGTGAAGGAATGGAAGAAAGGCGAGTGCGAGCCGGTCCCGGGCAAGACCATGCCGGCGCTGGTCGAGGTGGTGCGCCACTATCCTGATACCTACAAGAAATTCACGGCATTGGGGCCGCTGATGACCAAGGTAGGCAATGGCGGCAAAGGCATCGCGTGGAATACCGAAAAGGAAGTGAAATTCCTTGGCGAGTTGAACCGCGTGGTGACAGAGGAGGGCGTATCCAAAGGCCTGCCGCGCATTGAGTCCGACATCGACGCGACGGAGGTCATCCTCTCGCTCGCGCCGGAAACCAACGGCCACGTGGCGGTGAAGGCATGGGAAGCACTGGGCAAGATCACTGGCCGCGACCACACGCATCTGGCACTGCCCAAGGAGGACGAGAAGCTCCGCTTCCGCGACCTTCAGGCGCAGCCGCGCAAGATCATCTCCTCGCCCACCTGGAGCGGGCTGGAAGATGAGCATGTGAGCTACAACGCCGGATACACCAACGTGCATGAGCTGATCCCGTGGCGCACGCTCACCGGGCGTCAGCAATTCTATCAGGATCACGCGTGGATGCGCGATTTCGGTGAGGCACTGTGCGTCTACAGACCGCCGGTGAACACCAAGACCGTTGCGCCGGTCATCGAAAAGCACGGCAAGGGCCACAAGCAGGTGGTGCTCAACTGGATCACTCCGCACCAGAAATGGGGTATCCACAGCACCTATTCCGAGAACCTGCTGATGTTGACCCTCAGTCGCGGCGGCCCGATCGTGTGGATCAGCGAGATCGACGCGAAAAAGATCGGCGTAGAGGATAACGACTGGATCGAGCTCTACAACGTCAACGGCGCGATCGCAGCCCGTGCCGTGGTCAGCCAGCGCGTGCCGGAAGGCATGTCGATGATGTACCACGCGCAGGAGAAGATCATCAACACACCGAGTGCGACGACCACCGGCAAGCGCGGCGGTATTCACAATTCCGTCACGAGGGCGGTGGTGAAGCCGACGCATATGATTGGCGGCTACGCGCAGTTGGCATACGGGTTCAACTATTACGGAACCGTAGGCTCCAACCGCGATGAGTTCGTGATCGTGCGTAAGATGGAACATGTAGACTGGATGGATGCCCCGGCCGATGGCCGTTCCGGCAACCTGAACCACGAGGAGGTGGCGTAATGAAAATACGGGCACAGATCGGCAAGGTGCTGAATCTCGATAAATGCATCGGTTGCCATACCTGTTCGGTGACCTGCAAGAACGTCTGGACGTCGCGGCAGGGCGTGGAATACGCCTGGTTCAACAACGTCGAGACCAAGCCGGGCGTCGGCTATCCCAAGCGTTGGGAAGACCAGAGCGTCTGGACCGGCGGTTGGGAACGCAAGAACGACGGCAGCATCCAGCCCAAGATGGGCGGGAAGTTCCGCTTGCTTTCCAAGCTGTTCGCCAATCCGGATCTGCCGGAGATCGACGACTATTATGAGCCGTTCACCTTCGAGTATGAACGCTTGCAAAAAGCGCCGGAAGTGAACACTCCACCGACCGCGCGCGCGCATTCGATGATCACCGGCGAGAAGATGGAAAAACCGGTCTGGGGCCCCAACTGGGAAGAAATCCTCGGTGGCGAGTTCGAGAAGCGCAGCCAGGACTACAACTTCAAGGATATGGAGAAGGAGATCTACGGCCAGTTCGAGCAGACCTTTATGATGTACCTGCCGCGTCTGTGCGAGCACTGCCTGAACCCCACCTGCGTGGCGTCCTGCCCGTCGGGCGCGATCTACAAGCGCGAGGAAGACGGCATCGTGCTCATCGATCAGGACAAATGCCGTGGCTGGCGTATGTGCGTGTCCGGCTGTCCGTACAAGAAGATCTACTTCAACTGGCAGTCCGGCAAGTCCGAGAAATGCACCTTCTGCTATCCGCGTATCGAGGCGGGCGATCCGACCGTGTGCTCGGAAACCTGCGTCGGGCGCATCCGCTATCTGGGCGTGCTGCTCTATGATGCCGACCGCATCAAGGAAGCCGCCAGCGTACCGGATACCGAAGACCTCTATCAGGCGCAGTGCGACATCTTTTTGAACCCGCACGATCCGGAAGTGATCGCGCAGGCGAAGAAGGACGGCATCCCGGATAGCTGGATCGCCGCCGCGCAGAAATCGCCGGTCTACAAGATGGCGATGGAGTGGAAGGTGGCCTTCACGCTGCATCCGGAATACCGTACGCTGCCGATGGTCTGGTACATTCCGCCGCTGTCGCCTATCCAGAACGCGGCGGAGCAGGGCAAGCTCGAAACCGACGGGATCATCCCCGACGTACGTTCGCTGCGTATCCCGGTGAAGTACCTCGCCAACATGCTGACCGCAGGCAAGGAAGAGCCGGTGGTGTATGCGCTGGAGCGCATGATCGCCATGCGCGGTTACATGCGGGCAAAGAATGTCGAAGGCACGCAACGCCTCGATATTCTCGACAAAGTGGGCCTGAGCGAGGCGATGGTGGACGATATGTACCGCATCATGGCGCTGGCCAATTACGAAGATCGTTTCGTGATCCCCACCAATCACCGCGAGTATGCGGGCCGCACACCGTTCGACAATGAGATCGCCTTCGGCACGCGCTCGGGATGCGGTTTCAGCTTCGGCAACGGCTGTTCCGGCGGCGAGGGCAAGACCAACCTGTTCGGCAGCAAGACCCATGAGAACACCATGAGTGGAAAGATACGCCATGCAGACGTTTAAGATACTTGGCCTGCTGCTGGCCTATCCACGGCAGGAGTTGTTCGATGCGGGAGAGGAATGCCTCGCGGTAGTGCGCGAGGAGGGCCTGCTTCCGGCTAAAACGCTGAAATCTCTGGAGGTGTTCCTCAAGGGTCAGCAATCCGCCGACCTGATGGAGCTTCAGGAGGATTATGTCGAAACCTTCGACCGTGGCCGCGCGCATTGCCTGCATCTCTTCGAGCATGTGCACGGCGAGTCGCGTGATCGCGGGCAGGCGATGGTCGATCTCGCGGAAACCTATGCGGGCAAGGGGTTGTACGTCAGCGGTAATGAGCTGCCGGATTACCTGCCGCTGTTCCTGGAATATCTCTCGTTGTGCCCGATAGAAGAGGCATCCGGCTTGCTGGGAGATGCCGTGGACATCATCGCCGCCATCGGTGCAAAGCTGAAGAAACGGCAATCGCCCTATGCGGCGGTATTCGAAGCGATAGAGGTATTGTCGGCGGTCAAGCCGGATAAAGCACGGGTGAAAGAGGCCCTTGCCAAGGTCCCGAAGAATCCCGAGACCCTCGAGGAGCTGGACGAAGAGTGGAAAGAGGCGGAAGCCTTCAGCGGCGATCCGCTGGCGGATTGCAATAGCTGCAACGCATTTCCCAATAGCACGAACGCATTACAGAAAATGGTCGGAGGCGCACAATGAGCGTAGATTACATCCATCAGTTCTTCTTTGGCTATTACCCTTATATCTGCCTCGCGGTGTTCTTCCTTGGCAGCGCGCTGCGCTACGACCGCGACCAGTACAGCTGGAAGGCCGATTCCAGCCAGCTGCTCCGCAAGAAGGGCATGCGGATCGGTAATAACCTGTTCCATCTGGGCATCCTGCTGCTGTTCTTCGGGCATCTGGTAGGGCTGCTGACGCCGCACTGGGTCTATGCCCCCTTCATGGATGCGGGAACCAAGCAGATGATGGCGATGACGGCGGGCGGCATCTTCGGCACGCTGTGCTTCATCGGCATGACCATGCTGCTCAGCCGTCGCCTGTTCGATGCACGCATTCGCGCCACCAGCAAGCCGTCGGACACCTTCATCCTGCTGCTGCTCTATGTGCAGCTTATTCTGGGGCTGGTGACCATCCCGTTCTCGGCGCAGCATCTGGACGGAAGCTCGATGATCGCGCTGGCCGAATGGGCGCAGCATATCGTCACGTTCCGTACCGGCGCGGCGGAGTTCATCGTTGGCGAAGCGCCGGTATTCAAGCTGCATCTGGTGCTGGGCATGACGGTGTTCCTCGTGTTCCCCTTCACCCGTCTGGTGCATGTGTGGAGCGGGTTCGCCGCGCCGCTCAAATATCTTACCCGTTCGGGATACCAGATCGTACGCAAGAGGGCCTGACCTATGCCAATATTCGTCAATGACGTAGAGATCACCGACGACGCGGTGCATCGCGAGATGCAGTACCACCCGGCCTCCCATGTAGAGGAGGCGCAGCACAAGGCCGCGCAGGCGCTGGTGGTGCAGGAGCTGCTGCGTCAGGCGGCGAGGAAGGCCGGGCTGTTACAGGACGATACGCCTACGGCGGAAGATACCGCCATCGACCTGCTGCTCCAGCAGGAGATCTCATTGCCGGATGCCGATAGCGAGAGCTGCCACCGCTACTACATGCAGAACCAGGTGCGCTTCACCGACAAGAAGACGGGGGAGATACTGCCGTTCTCGCTGGTGGAATCGCGGATCTGCGATTATATGCGGGCGCGTTCCCTGCGTACCGGCATCAGCCAGTATATCCGGGTGCTGGCGGGGCAGGCGCGCATCGCCGGATTCGACATGGAAGCGGCCGACAGCCCTCTCGTCCAGTAGGGGGAGCACCGCGTGAGCGCCTCGTTTGTCCTTCCCGCATTCTCTCCGGCGCTGTTGCTTCGGCCGTTGCTGCGTCCTGTGCCTCTGCCGCTGTTTCGCCGGACGGCGAACCTGTTGCTGCGCCGGATGCACCGGCAGCATCCGGGCGTGGCGGCACGCCTTGTGTCCATCGCCGGGACATCGTTCCTGATCTCCGCCGCCGAGATGCCCTATGCCGTCCGGCTGGAGGTCGCTCCCGACGGGCGGCTGTGCATTCCGTCCCATGATATATCGCCGGAGGCGGATGTGCGCGTGTACGGCACGGTCGACGGCCTGTTTGGCATGCTGGAAGGCGAGCGCGACGGTGACGCCCTATTTTTCTCCCGCGAATTGAAGGTCGAGGGCGATACCGAGGCGCTGCTTACCCTGCGTAACGCGCTGGACAGCGAGGCGCTGCATCTGGCGGAATTACTGGTTCCCGCGCCGCTGTTGCC